>JAPLEC010000006.1 GCA_026391515.1 Bacteroidia bacterium
TCCCTGATCTGTGGTATTTGTGTAAAGCTCCCCGACAATCTCCCGAAATGGTTCCCATTCAATGAGGGTTGACAGTTCTCCCAACCGGTCTCCGAGATCTTTTACTTGCTTGTACCGCTCCTGTAACGCAAAATCAACAAGAGATTCCATACATTCTGTTCGAAGTTCTAAGATAAAGTACTTCGGGTGGTGAGGTTATTCGAAATTCTCTTTACTCATTTAAATATCTCGTAAAGAATACAATTAATGCCTTCCTCTCCAAATTCGGTCTTATTATTCTGATATTTTTATCCTTCATTATCTATTTTCTCTCTATCTTAAAACTGGAAAAAATGGTGTCTAATAGAATATTTTAGATAGCCCTTTAAAGAAATAGGGTATGGCATCGCAACGATGGCCGGATTGCCAAACCCGTTTTCCTGCGCAAAATACTAACATCACTCTTCTTTTCCGATAGGATAATCGTTCATCTAAATGTGGAGAATCATTTTCCGCAAAATACTTAATTACCACTTTCTCTTCGGCCAGCATTTGTCTTTTAACATTACTGCTGGCGTTTTTACTATGAACCGTGTACTCTCCGAGTACCTCCGATATAAATCCCCAACTAATATTCCTTTTTATAAGACGCAGCCATAGTTCATAATCTTCTGCAGTAACTATCCCCGGATCTTCAGAAAAAACACCAAATCTGTCGAAACATTGTTTTTTCATCATAACTGCGGAGGTCGCGATTACTGAGTTTCCTTTGTAAAGAAGTGTTTTATAAAAATTCTGATGGGGAGGTGCTGGAATTAATTTATTTTGTAAGGTGCCATCTTTACGGATCCAGAGTCTGTGAAATACAATCTCTTTTCCCTGCTGCATTTTCTTTAAGCATTCTGAAAGTTTCGAAGGATACCATACGTCATCAGAATCTAAAAAGGCGATATATTCTCCCTTTGCAATTTGGATCCCCAGATTTCTCGATACTGCAATTATACCCTGATTGTGAATAGTTTTGTAAATGATCCTGTGATCTTGCAGATTTTCCACAACCAGTCTCGTATTATCTTCGGAATTATTATCAATTACTATTGCTTCCCAATCCGGAAAAGTCTGATCAATCAGGGATTGAAGAGATTTCCTCAATAAATCTGCCTGATTATACGTAGGTATTATTATAGAGACTACGGGATTCAAGTCACTCATTAATTTTTCAACTCGGGTAGTGTTTTTGGCAGAAAATGAGTGTATCATCAATTTCCTTCTCAAGACTCCCCGTTAGTATAAAGCCGGTTGATTTTATTTTCTCAATTGAATAATCCAATGGTACACGCATATTCCTAGATGATGGTGTTGGACGCACAATGGGTGGAGTAAATTTAAATTGTATTTTACAACGTTCCTGAATTTTTGTTGCCAGCTGTATGATAGATAAAGAATTTTGTCCGCCCAAATTAAAAATTCCGTCCCCAATTGCTTCATCATGCAATTGAATCATATGAGAAACAGCCCGCGCAACATCAGAGAGTGTGATAAAATCTCTTTCCTGTGTTCCTGATGTTTTAAGTTGAATCTTTTTTGTTGTTATTGCCTGGCGGCAGAGATCATTACCAATAAGAGACCATCTGTCAACTTTGGAATTGATCGGGGCACCAATGCTATTGGAAAGTCGCAAAACAATGCCTAGAAATCTTTCTTGTTGACTCGCTGCGAGAACAAAATCTTCCGCAGTACGGTGCGATATTGCATAGGGATGAACCGGACGCGGAATTGTAGTTTCAGATATTGTACC
>JAPLEC010000054.1 GCA_026391515.1 Bacteroidia bacterium
GGATAAGAAGGTCTCATCGCTGATTATTACCAACGGGTCGAAGAATATTTCAACATATTCTGACGGCCGCTTTTTTACTTCCTCCGGATTACAGGAGATGCCTGTATCACAAAAAGTTATAAGTGAACTTAAAAATTTCAAGGGGGGAGATACAACCGGTTGTGGCGATAATTTTGTCGGAGGAGTTATTGCATCAGTTGTGACCCAGTTAAAGAATGGTGCCAGACATCCGGATCTGGTGGAAGCTAGCTGCCGGGGTATTGTCTCTGGCGGTTTTACCTGTTTTTATATGGGAGGAACATATTTTGAAGAAAAATCTGGTGAAAAGCTGGAAAGAATCAAACCTTATTATGAATCCTATAAAAAACAGATCTCAGATTGATTTCCGTAAAATTGTGATTTTCGGTGCAGGTAAGATAGGCCGGTCGTTTATTGGACAGCTTTTCGGATCCGGAGGTTATAAAGTTATTTTCGTAGATATTAATCCGGAGATCGTTTCCAGACTAAATAAACAGGGTAGCTATAAAGTAATAACAAAAGGAGAAAAAGATGAAGGGATAACTGTCAGAAATGTTCAGGCAATATTGGCTTCTGATTTAAAAAAAATAGCAGAGGCTGTTTCAACAGCAGGGATCCTCGCAGTTTCGGTAGGAAAAAATGCAATTGAAAAAGTTATTCCTCTTATTGCTTCAGGCCTGAAAATCAGGTACATACAAAATCCAAATCAACCGCTCGATATTATTATTGCTGAGAACATGATTGCTGCCGCAGATTTTATGAAAGGAAGGCTGATAAAAAATCTGCCTGCAGATTATCCCTTCAATGATCTGATTGGTTTGATTGAAACCAGCATTGGCAAGATGGTTCCAATTATGACTCAAGTTGAGCTGGAGAAAGATCCTCTGATGGTTTATTCTGAACCTTATAATACACTGATTCTGGATGGGAAAGCATTTAAGACACCTGTTCCGGAAATAAAGGGACTGACTCCCAAAAACAATATAAAAGCCTGGGTTGACCGCAAAGCTTTTATTCATAATCTGGGTCATGCCACTGCTGCTTATTATGGAGTATACCGGCACCCTTCATCTGTATTTATGTACGAAATCCTTGATGACAGCGAAGTTTTACAGTTTACCAGAGATGTAATGCTTCAGTCTGCAGATATTCTGAAAGATGCTTATCCTAATGATTTTACAATCAATGAACTTGAAGAACACATCGATGATCTTCTTCATCGTTTCAGGAATAAATCACTCGGGGATACAATTTTAAGAGTAGGTCACGATTTAACCCGTAAGCTCAATCGCGACGACCGGTTTATGGGAGCAATACACCTGGCTGGTAAATTTAATAAGCCTTACGATAAAATATTGAAAGCAATGTCGTATGGGTTGTTTTTCAGAGCTAAAGACAATGAAGGAAATCTTTTCCAGTCCGATGTAAAATTCTTAAATGCTCTTTCAGCAGAACTTAAAAAGACTTTTGTAAATTATTTGAATTTCGATCCGGAAGAGGATCGGATTGTTATTGAAAAGCTGAAAGACCTGTATGAAACACTTCGTAATGATACTGTTAATCAATAAATTATGAAGATAGAGAATAATATTGTTTTACTGGAGGTAAATTTAAACGGAGGATCATATTCGGATTTTCATTTTAAAGATCAACCGATAAACCCGATTAACTGGCGCATTAATGATCCGGAAATGCCGCCATTTATGGGGCACTTTCTTTGCTTCGACAGATGGGGGCCGCCAGAATTATCTGAAGATTTTCCTTTATTTCATGTGACGGAAGAAATATTGAATCTGAATAAATATGGCCGCATGTTCAATATTGTTCAGCATGTGACTCTGGCCTCTCCGTTCCTCGATAAATCAACCCTTTTCGATAATAATACTGAAAAAGGTTTTGAAGACAAGGAGAATAGCAGCCTTAGTCAGGAAACGCCTGTAATAAAATGGCCTGAAGCAGATCACAGTGGCAAAAAAGTGAGCCTGCGCCAGTTCCGGGATAAATGGCCCAGGGTTTCAACTTTCA
>JAPLEC010000430.1 GCA_026391515.1 Bacteroidia bacterium
CTGGGTGTTGTTAAATGTGGAGCCACTCACTGTACAGGAGACAAGCAGATTAAAATGATCAAAGATGCCTTTGGAGAAAATTATTTTGAGCTTGGAGTCGGTAATACAATTATTATTAACTAGTCTTAAGTTCAGGACGGAAATCTTAATACACAAAGTGCCCTTTAACAATCCCCGGCATATATTTTGTACCTTGCAGCCATAAATCAGACTCGTTATGATCAGGAGATTATATTTCACAACTGGACTAATTATCATTTCAGCAGTATCATTTTCACAATCTTTCATTCTGCCAAATTTTGGTTTGAAAAGTCATGAGACGCTGGTAATCAAAAAGATAGAAGCCACTATCAAAGCAACGACATTTTCCATGACCATTGAAAACCGCATCCAGGGCGGTAAATTTTGTGCAGATAAAAACATTTACATGGTATATCCCGACGGAACACGCATCAAGCTGACTTCATCAAGCGGTATCCCTGTTTGTCCGGATACATATAAATTCAAAACAATCGGGGAGAAGCTTGATTTTACACTGACATTTCCACCATTAAAGCAAGGAACAGCATGGGTTGATCTGATCGAGGAATGTTCAGATAATTGCTTCTATTTTTATGGGATTACTCTTGACAACGACCTTAACGGTAAAATAGATGCAGCATTCTCCCTTGCAGAAAATGATGAAAACACAAAATCCCTGATCAGTTTTATTGATATTGTTGAAGAGAATGATTCAAAGAATCTCGGAGTAGAGGGCCTCCTCTATGTAAATATAATCAGGCTTGCGAAAGGAACAGGAAATTCAACCCAGGCTTCCGATTGGTATAAAAAACTAAAAGCATCGGGAGCTCCGAGACTTTCCGATTATATTAAATATCTTAACGATCAGGGAATTAAATATTAATAGGATCCTGTAAGTATCTTCAGTTCCGATAATGCAATCCTGTAATTCAGCTGTGCAGCGAAATAATCAGATTCGGATTTTGCCATTGCTGCCTTAGCCGTAAGCAGGTCAGACTCAAGATTCAAGCCGGAATTACGTCTGTCGTTCTGAATTTTAAGATCCTCACGACGATATTCCACAACTTTTCCGGCAACATTAATCAGCTCTTCGGCCTGCTTTAATTTTCGGTAAGCTTTTGCAATATCATTATTGACCTGCTCCTTTGTATTTGCAAGATTTTCTTCAGCCTGCTTTTTAAGATATATTCTCTGTCTCTGAATAGTTCTGGTTGTTAAAATATCCTGCAGGTTCCATTTAAGTGAAGCGCCAATAAATGTGTTATTTTTAGGGTAAATATCAATACCTTCCTGATATGTATACCCGCCAAGGATGCCCAGATCAGGCAGGTAAGTGAATTTACTCGCTCTGATAGAATAATCAGCTTTCGTTTTGTATAATGAAGCTATTTTCAGATCGTTGTTATTCAGGCTGGCCTGATATAAAGATGTGTCGATTGCTGAAAGGTTTTCTATAAAATTTTCAGCTGGAACCGCTTCCAGTACTAAAGGCTCTGCCTGATCAAGACCGGTAAGATGTTTAAGATCATCCGAATAATCGTCATATTGAATCTTCAGCTTCAATAAATTCTGCTCTTCATCAGCTTCGCTGGCAGATAGTCCATATTTGTTTGATTCTGTCGTTTTTCCGGCAGCAACAGCACTCTCGACGTCATGAAGTTTTATTTTTGCCAGGGTTACTTTAAGTTCAGCCTCTTCAATTTGTTTTTTGAGTATCAGAAGGCCAAAATAGAGCTTTTCGACACCCTGTTTTACCTGGAATCCGGCTTTAACTTCTTCTGTCCGGGCAATCTGCAGTTCTGTTTTTGAGTACCTGACTCCTGCATTTATTTTGCCAATCTGCGTCAATGGCTGATAAATAGTAACTCCGGCATTATAAACGTTATGCTTACCCACTTCAATAATTTCGTCAGTTGGAGGTAATGGATAAGTCATCAAAGCTCCAAATTTGCCTTCTTCAACTGTTATACTGGGTAAATTTGTATTATACTGATATGATCCTCCTATACCAATCGTTGGCAGGTATTTAATCCGGTCTTCATTTACCTTCTGCTGTTTTTCATCGACCTGAAATTTCCTGACATTCAGAAGATGGTTATTCTGCAAAGCCATATTTATTACATCTTCCAGCTTCAGCGTCTTCTGGTTCTGAGCTGAAAGTTGCAACTGGCCGGCGATGGTCAGAGCAACTACAGCTGCAGTGATATTTGAAAATATTTTAGTTTGCACTTTGCTCTGATATTTTGATTTCCACTAAATCTCTTTTATCACCTGGTTTGATTGTAGCAGTATAGAGTACCGGCACGGTAATTGTGGATATCAGCATCGACCATACTACTCCAAAAGCTATTACACTGGCAAGCGGACTCCACAAAGGCGATCCTGAAAGAATCATCGGAAGCACACCGATAGCTGCTGCCATCGCGGTAAGGAAAATTGGCCGCAAACGCCTTTTCCCGGCTTCGTAAGCTGCAGTTGGTATGTCCATCCCTTTTCTCAGCAGCTCATTGGTATGATCGATAAGTATAAGTGCATTTCGAACCAAATCCCGGATAAACTGATTAAAGCAGTGAAAGCAGTAAATCCAAAATCATTACCGGTGATAAATAATCCGAATATTGCACCGAACCAGCTCAAAGGAATAGTAAGCATTACCAGCCCGACTTCTTTCAAGTTTTTGAACTGGAAAAGCAATACAAGGAATATAGCAATGATGCTGATTATCAGCGCTATAACCATATAACTGTATGTCTCCTGCTGGTTGGCATATTCTCCTCCATATAATATTTTGTATCCTGATGGCAGATTTAATTTTGCAATTTCAGGTCGTACAGCTTTTAACAGCTCCGACGGCAAAACGCCCTCAATAGTTTCACTTTGAACTGTTAATGTACGTACCCCGTTCCTGTGTATGATCTTTCCTTTTTGCCATTCAGGTTTTAATTCCGCAATCTGGCGAAGAGGAACTGAAGCGCCTGTTACCGGCGACTGAAGATAAACATTCTGAAGGTTATCAAGATTCCGGCGATGATTTTCATCAAATCTCAGGACAATATCGACAGGGTTATCTCCTTCGTAAAGTGTTGAAACCGCATATCCATTAAATCCCGTGTATACCATTTGTGAAATGCTTGTTGTTGTAAAACCAAGACGCGCAGCTTCATCTTTAAGATTTATTCTTATTCCGTAGTAATCTTCGCCAAGATCGGTTTTTATCTTATCGCTTCCCGGGGTTTTTCTGAGAATATCCTGAACATCATTTCCGATCTGCTGCAATTTCCCGATGTCGTCACCTGAAATACGGACTTCCACATGAGCAGTCAGGGGCTGACCTTGTTGCATCAGCTTAACATGAGGCAAACCTTCAGGAACAATGGAATCAACTTTTTCTGTCAGCTCCCTGTACAAAGATTCAGTAGCTTTTTTGCTTTTTGTGTTTATAAGTATCTGCGCATAATTGGTTACCGGCATCTCGGGAGAGTAGTTATAGTAAAAACGGGGTGCGCTCCTGCCGGCAAAAGTTGCATAAGATTTAACCCTTTCGTCATTTTTTATAACATTTTCAATTCTCAGGATAGCTTCTTCAGTTTTTTCAAGTTTTGTACCGGTAGGCATCCAGAGTTCGACCGTAAACTGATCGCGTTCAGCTTCCGGGAAAAATTTCTGCTTGATGCCTGTTTTAAAAAGTAACGCTGCGAGCAAAATAGTTGCAAGGCTTCCTGTAATTGTAATCCTTGAATGTCTTAGACACCACTCAATTGATTTATTATAAGTCGATTGCATAAAGTCGAGGAAAAAAGCTTTTCTCCGTTTACCAGGGTCATTAGGATCATGCAGGCCTCTCCTGATGAATACGTAGCAAAGGATTGGAGTAAGGAACATTGCAACCAGGAATGATGAAGCAAGTGCTATAGTTACCGTTATTGGGAGAGCTCTGATAAATTCTCCTATTGCACCTGTCAGGATTACAAGCGGCAGGAAAGATGCTATGATAGTGATCGTTGCTGTAAGAACCGGAACAACAAGGTCAGTAGCGCTGCGCCATGCAGCAGTCCACCTGTCGTTACCACGATCGAGCAGTTCGACATAATTATCGGCGATTACAATTGCATCGTCCACCACCATGCCAAGCACCGCAATAAGCGATGCCAGCGAAACCTGATGAAGCTCAAGCCCGAATGTGTGCAGGAGAGCAAATGTTATTGAGACAGTCATCGGAATGGCAGTGGCTGCAACCGCAGCAATACGAAACGGCAGCAGAAGAAAAACGACAATAATAACTGCTGTTATTGCAAGAAGAAATTCACGCAGAAATTGTGAAATATTTTTACTGACAATTTTTGGCTGGTTAATAAAAGTCGTAAGCTCAATGTTACCCGGAAGTTGTTTCGCAAACTCATCAAGCTTTTTCTCAACCTCTTTACCTGTCTTAACTACGTTTTTCCCCTCATGCATCTGAATTGCCAGCAAAACAGCCTTCTTCCCGTTTACAGTGATTTCACTGGTCGGTTCTGCATACTCCCTGTTGAATTCGGCAATGTCACCAAGCCGTACTACGGCTCCGGTTTTAGAAGCGCCTACTATCTGATTTTTAATATCAGATTCATTGTTATAATACCCGTTTGTATAAAGAGACGCAGTGAGATCATCAGATTTTATTTCACCGGTCGGATTTATAATATTCTGTGACTGAAGTATTTTTACAACCTGTGGGAGGCTGATATCATACTGAGACATTTTTCCCGAGCTAAATGTAATAGTTATCTGCTCTTTCTGATCACCAATAAGTTTTAATTTGGATAAGGCAGAAATCGGACGAAGCTGATCTTCCAACTTTGAAATATATTCTTTCATTTCATTATAGCCAGCATCATCGCTTTCTATTCCGATTATCATAGATTCAGTATCTCCAAAATCAGAATTGACTACCGGTCCTCTAACACCCTGAGGCAGATCAAGTGCTTTAACAACAAGAAGCTGGTGTCTCAGCTTGCTCCAGAAAATATCGGGTTTTTTGACATTATCCTGCAGCCAGAGATGTATAACCACCATGCCGTCAGAAGTTATTGACCACGTTTTTTCTTTCTTAACCTCTTCATACTGAAAAAGATACTCTTCAAGCTTTTTGGTTACCTGGTCTTCAACCTGGGCAGTATTGGCTCCTGGAAAATATGCGACTATCAGACCCCCGGGAATTGTGATTTTCGGATCCTCACGACGCGGCATATTTATCAGGGAATTTACCCCGAAGGCGAACATAAGCAGCAATACCGAAAAAGTAACCTGCTTGTACTTCAAAGTAGCTTTGATAAAGTTCATAAGCAGGTCATTTACTTATAGATATTATTGATCCGTCCACCAGTTTTTGCTGTCCCCCGGTTACAATTATTTCATTTTCGCTAAGGCCGGAAGTAATTTCAATCTTGTCGTTAATGAGTTGTCCGAGGCTTACATTCCTCCTGAAAGCTTTATTCCCGGAGTTATCCACAACATAAACAAAGCTCTGATTATTAAAGTCATGCTGAATGGCTTCAACTGGCACTGACAGAACCTCTTTTTTATTTTCTGACATGATTTTCACTTCAGCAATCATTCCCGGACGTATCATCATTTTCGGATTATCAATTTCAATCTTTACTGAAAAGGATCT
>JAPLEC010000397.1 GCA_026391515.1 Bacteroidia bacterium
TTATATCCCAGGAAAGCATTAAATGTTCCCCCGTTGTTTGAATAACCGCTTTCCCTGCCAATAAACACATTAAAGCTCGTCGTATCTGCATAAAACCCGGCCTGATAACCCATAAATACGTTGCCGGTTCCTGACGTAAAGTTTCTTCCGCTCATGAATCCAACAAATGCGTTGTAACTTCCGGCAGTTACACCCTCACCGCTGTAGTTCCCAAGGAAAATATTATAGTTGCCTGATGCACCTGTAGCAGTACCCAAACCCGCATAGGGTCCCATATAAAGGTTATAGCTTCCTGCCTTGTTATTTTGACCAGCGTTATATCCAAAGAAAGAGTTTTGCTTCCCGGTGTTATAATAGCCGGCCTGATATCCAACAAATGAATTGCCGGAACCTATTACGTTTTCGTGACCAGTGAAATATCCTATAAACACATTACCAGCACCGGTGGTGGTTCTAAATCCTGTTTCGCTGCCAATAAAAACGTTGTTATCGGCTCCAAGGTTAGCATAGCCTGATCTGTAACCGAGGAAGATATTATTGAACCCCGAGTTATTTACGATACCAGTCTGGTAGCCTATGAAAACATTGTTTGACGCAATATTTGCCATTCCAGACTGATATCCGATGAAAACATTGTTAGAACCAATCAGATTGGCTTTTCCCGTCTGATAACCAAAGAAGGAGTTATATAAGCCTGAAGTGGTTTTTTTACCACTTTCTTGACCGATAAAATAATTTTCAGGAGTCAGGTCAAGGAAGTTACCAAGACTTGCTTTTGTATTGTCAAATCCACCAACTGCAAATCCACCCTTAGTTCCTTTTGTCGCTTGCTTAACATAAACCCTTGTGCTGTCTCTTGTTACACGCAGATATTCCCCTTTCAGCCCTTTTGTCATATCAAACCCACCGACTGCAAATCCTCCCTTGCTTCCCTTTGAACCGTCATCAACCCAAATTCTTACACCTTCGTTGTAAACCGCAAATATTGTCTGTCCATTTTTGTTCTTGACTTCGAATAATGCTTCTTCCATGTTTGAAGTTGTACCTGTAACTCCAAGCTTTGACAAAGTACCTGTCACATTTCCTGCAGTCATTGCATAAGGAACAGTCCATAGTCTGGAAATACCCAGTGTTTTCCATCCACCGTAATTGATTTCAGTTTTTATGAATTTAGGTGTTACGCTCCAGTCAATAGCGCTGAAAGTTGCAACAGTTGATCCTGTTTGTTTTGCTCCTCTTCCAACGGTAAGTGTAATCATCCCAAAAGCATTGGAGGATACCAAAGCGTGATATTCTTTCCAGAAAATAGTTCCACCTGTCGAGTCGGACTGGATAGTTATCATTGTAGGCAATGATGTGTTTACAATCGGATTACCAGATGCATCGCGCGCAATTGCCTGGTAATTAAAGCCCTGCGGGACCTGTGAAGATGAAAGATAAAAAACAAAAGAAAAAAGAAAAAAGAAAAAAGTCGAGCGAAGCGAAGATCCCGACCGAAGAGTCGGGAATAAAAGAAACAAGAGGGAGAGTTTTGTTTTCATATCTGATGGCTATTTAGGATTTACATAATTTCAAGGTACAAACTATAAATTTATTAAATAGTATAGACCTGTAAAAATTTATTACACCAACTGCCTGCCCTTTTTGACAAATAATCAGTTTGTTTATTTCTATGGTTATTTGGATTTGACTAATGTTAAAACCAATAAGTTGCAGATTGTTAATAACTAAGAGACGATTATCAGGAAACGCAAAGCGTTCAACATGGAAAATAAAAAAACAAATTGTAATTAGTAACTTTAGAAAAAAATAATGGCAACCGAAACAGAACGTAAATTTCTGGTAAAAGGTGAATTTAAGCACCTTGCTGTAAAACAAGCTGAGATTTTACAGAGATATCTGTCAATTGATAATGAAAAAACAATCAGACTCAGAATTACCGGAAATGAAGCTTTTATTACTATTAAAAGCAAGCCTCTCAAGAATTCAATAACGCGCAGTGAGTGGGAAATACCGGTTCCGGTTTCTGAAGCAATCGAAATTATCAAAATATGTCTGCCCGGGAAAATTGAAAAGACCAGGTATTACGTTCCTGCAGGTAAGCATGTTTTTGAAGTCGATGTTTTTCATGACAAGAATGAAGGGCTCATAATTGCAGAGATTGAACTTTCATCTGAATTCGAGGAATTTGAAAAACCAGCCTGGCTGGGGGAGGAGGTTACAGGCCAGCCCGAATATTATAATGCAAACCTTATAAAATAGTCTACTGTAAAACCTTGGCATAGATCTGCTTGGGATCGCCAGGCCCGTAAAAATCTTTCAGGCTGGCCCTTAGTTCATAGCCGTTTCTTTTATAGAATGCTTCAGTTGATGCATACAGAGGTCTTCCGGAAGTATCGAGCCATAAAATCTTGCCCCCGTATTTTCTTACATTTTCTTCAACTGCTTTAAGAAGGGCAGAACCGAGTTTCTTATGCCTCGAGTTTTGATGAACTACAATCCAGTAAAGTTCCCATGAGTGGGTTGAGAAATCTTCTTTACCATAATTTGCAAATGCTACCAGACCATCCTCATCGGTGGCTTTAAGCCAGTAGTATCCGCTCTTTTCAATACCATTAGCTACTGTCTCATCAACTATTTCAAGAGCGATCTGAATCTCAAATTCATAAAAAAAATCAGTCGACCTGAGTATCTCTTCTATCTTCTTCCTGTCGCTTTTACTGACACCTTCGGAAATGACTGCCATACTTTAAATATTTATATCATTGATTATTCTGCTGAGCACGGTGGTGAAGGGTAAACCTGCAGCAGTTATTGCCGCAACGACCCCGCTGTCAGGTGAAAGACATGGATTGGCATTCACCTCAATGATGTACGGATTATCATTGTGATCCACCCGCATATCGACTCTGGCATAACCTCTCAGACCGAAAACATCCCAGCATTGAAGAGCAGCGTCTATAATCCTTTTTTTTAGCAACGGATTCAGCTTTTCTCCGGGGAAATGCCTTATTGTATTTTCATACTCAAATGATCCTACTTCCCATTTGGCTCTAAAGTCAACTATTTTAGGCTTGCCTTCCTCATAGTTATTAAAGGTCATTTCAGCCGGAGGCATTACTTCAGGTCCGTTATCACTGGCAAGGATACTTATATTAAACTCTCTGCCGTCTATATAATCTTCAATGAGCCAGTGCGAATCTTTATAACTTTTGAGCTTCTTCCCGAATTCAGGTGTGAAGGTAAAAACCGAATCGCCGGTTATTCCCGTGGAGCCATCTTCCCATACAGGTTTAATTATATATCGGTTGCCGGGAATAAGTTGTTTATATTGAGAAGGTAAATATCCTCCCGGATTTTTAATACCTGCTTTCTTCAATGTTTGGCTGGTAAGAGTTTTGCTTGTAGTAATAAACATCGCTTCGACCGGATTTCCCGAATAGGGAATCAAATACATATTAAGAAGTGCAGGAATGAAATAGCAGAGTTCACCTTTATTATTAATAGATTCGACAAGGTTAAAAACAAAATCAGGCTTATCGTTTGCCAGTTCTGCAACCTCATTCATAAAATCAGCTGTTATACCTTTCCTATAAGTTATAACTCCAAGATCATTAAGATTCTTTTCGACGTAATCTACCTGATCTAGAACATCCAGCTCATCAGGAAGTGCATTCTCTAGGGGTTTATTATACAATATGCAGCATCTCTTTCCGGTCATACAGACAAATGGTGTCTTTTAATTGTCGATTTCATTATCATTTCAATCAGGGTCTGGTATTCGATTCCAATCATCCGCGAAAGAATTGGAAGATCGGAATGAATCGGGTGCAGACCTGCCAAAGGATTTACCTCCATAAAGCAAATTCTGCCGTGACGATCGGCTTTTACATCAACTCGTCCGGCATCAACTCCTCTTAAAGCTTTCCAGACATTCAAAGCTACTGTTTTACATTCTTCAGTATACTCTTTGGCAATTGGAATATATTTGCAAAATTCCTGGTAATTCTCCTTGAACTCAACTGAGTAGGGGAGGTTATCCTTACATTCTATTTCCATGCCTCCGATTGCTATAGCTTCATCACCTGAACCAATAACGCCTACAGTGAATTCTCTTCCCGGAAGATATTCTTCGACAAGTGCCGGCTGATCGAACCGTACCAATATCCATTCTGCCATTTCCTTCAACTCTGCAGGAGATTTGATCATGCTCTTTTCATTAATACCTTTTCCTGTTCCTTCTGAAACAGGTTTTATGAAGAGTGGATATTCAAGATTACATTTTTTAATATCCTCTTTTTTTGATATCATCATCCCCTGACTAACAGGAACTCCAGCTGCTGAAACAATAAGTCGGGTAAGATATTTGTTAAGCGAGATTCCTAAAATTACGGGACCGCTGAACACATAAGGTATCTTATACTGATCGAGGATAGCGGGTACGACTGATTCCCTTCCATCACCATAGAGTCCTTCTACAATATTAAAGACAAGATCCCATTTTTTACCGGCAGCGAGTGCCTCAATGAGCTGGAAGCAATTTCCGACCTGTTCTGTTTCAAATCCCATTTTCCCAAGTGCCATACCGATGGCATCTACAGTTTCCTGCTTGTCAAATTCGGCAGTATCTTCCATAGAATAACCACGGTCAAGATACCATGACCGAAGGTCATAAGTCAACCCAACTTTCATTATAAAGTATTATTTCTCAGGGTATTCGCATAGAACACCCTTGTAATTGCGCAGAACAATTTTCTCACTGTTGTGCTCAACGACATAATTGGGAAGCAATGGAATTTTACCACCGCCTCCGGGAGCATCGACAACGAATGTCGGTACAGCATAACCACTGGTAAACCCTCTTAGACCTTTTATTACTTCAAGACCTTTTTTAACCGTTGTCCGGAAATGTCCGGAACCCGGGATCAGGTCACACTGATATAAATAGTATGGTCTGACTCTCATCATCAGAAGTTTGTGCATGAGCTCCTTCATCACAGGAACATTATCATTAATGCCTTTAAGAAGGACAGTCTGACTTCCAAGAGGAAATCCACCATCTGCCAGCTTGTTGCATGCATTGATACACTCTTCAGTTACTTCGCTGGGATGTGAAAAATGCAGACTAATGAAAAGAGGCTGATGTTTCTTCAGCATATTAATCAGGTTGTCAGTAATTCTCATAGGAAGGACAACAGGAATTCTGGTGCCTATACGTACTATCTCGACATGTCCTATGCTCCTTATGTTTGAAAGGATGTAGTCAAGAAGTTCATCAGAAAGGGTAAGCGGATCGCCACCGCTGACCAGAACGTCTCTTACTTCCTTGTGTGCAGCAATATATGCAAAAGCTTTTTCAAAATCCTGTTTTCCAAGTTTGTCGAGTTTTCCGACTGAATGGGAACGCGTACAATACCTGCAATAATTTGAACAAACCTGAGTCACAGTAAAAAGTATTCTGTCAGGATAACGATGAACAATACCTTTGACAGGAGAAAATGATTTCTCATGCAGCGGGTCTGACTGTTCATTACTGTGCTGAAGCAGTTCTTCTACTACAGGAATCACATTACGCCGCAGCGGATGTGAATAGCTCGTCTCATGGATGAGTGATGCAAAATAGGGAGTTATCCGCATTGGAAGACGGCCTTTCAGATTATTAATAGCCATAATTTCCTTTTCGGATAATTTCATGATTTTCTTTAGCTCGTCAATACTTGTTATAGCATTCCGTAATTGCCATTTCCAATCATTCCAGGAGTCGATAGTTGTTAGGGGGAAGTAGCGGTGCATGAACTCCGAACTTCGGTTGCTAACTAACTGTGTTGGGATTTCGTTTTGCGAAAAAATCATGGATTTCGCGCCAGGCTCTTCATCAGAAGAGCAACCCACGAGGCGGCTCTCACTACGGAGAGCCGTAACCTCATTATTGTTAGCGTTCATAGCAGATGATGAATAAATTCATCGTTTCTTTTTAGATTGTTTTGTTTTAAGTTAATACTCTAATTAAAAATTAATTGGTGCGAAAGTATATATTCTATAAATACATTGTATCATTTGACCATCAGAAATATCAACACTGATAGCATTTTATTAACAGCATAATTTTCTTCAATAATTTTTGATTTAGTTAAATTGCTGTTTAATAGCAAGTTACATCCATTACTATTCTCATTTAAAATGATGAGACGATTGGTATTTTTTTGACTCACACTTTTTATGCTCATTTTCTCTTTTGTTTTTTTCAATTCTGAGTCGAAATTTTCTTCCATTTAAAAATTTTGAAAACCTGATTTGCAATAATGATGCCAGAATCATTTTCTGACAAATTTTCTTTATTAAAAAATTAAAAATGGAACCAGTAATAAATAAAAAAGATTCCACTCTGCCGCTCGGAATTACATTCATAATTCTTCCTCAGGCATTCCGTAATCTTTCCTTAGTTTTTTAATGTCGCTGCGCTTTTTCTTTTTCTCAAGTCTTTTTTTGTTTGAAGCTTTTGATGGTGTTGTAGCAATACGTTCAGGATTTTTTGCAAGAGCTTTTATAATAAGCTTAAAAAATTTTTCTTCAGCTTTCTTTTTATTCATCAGCTGAGTTCTTTCTGATTGTGAAACAACAATCAGATCTCCATCAGTATTTATTTTTTTCTTCAGCCTTTCAAAAAGTAACAATTTTTCATTCGCCGTCAGAACCTCAGACTTATTTATATTAAACCTCAGCTCAACTTTTGTATTGACCTTATTTATGTTCTGACCACCTGGTCCACTGCTCCTTGAAGCGGTGAAAACAATTTCGTTTGAAGGAATACGACCTCTTAATTCTTCAGCATCCATTTTAAACTATATGAAAAACAGTGCAACACCTGCCACACTTATTATTGCTCCGATAACTTCAGCAGGCTTTATTCTTTCTTTGTATAAAACTGCAGAGGGAATAATAATGAATATAGGCACCAAAGCCATTATGGTCGAAGCAATTCCTGCTTCAGTATATATCACAGCGATCAGGGAGAAAGAGACTCCCAGGAACGGACCGAAAAATGCACCAAGAGAAAGAAGCTTCATTCCATTTTTATTCATTAACGCATTTTTTACGCTGCCCCATCTTTGCATAACAGTAATCAGCACAGCGAATCCAGTAATACCTGCAATGACTCTGATCTGCGTCGCAGAAAAAGGATCATAATCTTTTACGCCTAATTTGCTTAAGACCAATCCAAGTGCCTGACCAACTGCACCTCCAAGTGCATACAGGATGCCGGATGGGGCAATCTTAAGTGAAAGTTTTTCACCTGCTCCGTTGCGATTGAAGATAGCCAGCGCTATTCCTGTAAAAGTAAGTGCCATTCCAAAAAAATTGACCAGAGTAAGATGTTCACCAAGTATTATCCATCCAAAGAAAGCGGTGATGGGAGGGACGAGGGTCATTATCAGCATTGAGAACCTGGACCCTATAACTGTAAATGCTTTGAAAAGGAAAAGGTCGCCAAAGACAAATCCGACGAATCCGGAGAGTGAAAGCCACATCCAGTTTTCTGCGCTGGCATCTGTAGGTAAAACGAGTTTTCTGCGAATAAAAGTGAAAATGCTCAGGAAAACAAAGCCGACAATCAGTCTCAGGAAATTAACTGGTAAAGATCCTGCCTTCCGGCTTGCTGATTCAAATGCAAGAGCAGATACTGTCCAGAAGAAAGCAACCAGCAGCGCAGCAAATTCACCAAGATGATTCTGGATAAAATCCATTGTGACCGGTTTTCAGGTAAAAGCTCAAAATTATTTAAAGGTGGTAAAATTAATATTAATTGTTTGTTCTCTGCTTCGAATTCAAGTTCTCCCTATAAAAATAACTGATGCTGTTGTTATCGAGTTAATGCTATTTTTACGGCCAGATCAATAAAAATGCATGTCGATTTTTATTTGTAAATTGGAACTTACATAAATATGAACATTATGGATATTAAGATTAGAAATCATTTTATAAAGAAGTGGAAGAAGTATTTCAACAATTCTGAAATTCCTATTACCTTTTATTATACTGACTACCCGAAGAACTGCAATATGGTAACAGCTTCAGAAAAATGGAGGTGCCTTATTTGTGAACTTAAAAAAGTAAGGAGGGGTGAATCTCTGGCTTTCAACTCAAATGCACTTAAATGCGGAGGGGCAAAAAGATATTTGGGCTTTACCGATACCATGCGACCAAATTTCGATTATTTTCTCTCATGTGGCATCGAGAATGAAATGGAAGGAGAGAGGTATATCAGAACTCCAGAGTTGGTAAGAGATTTAATGAAAAACCAAAAGAAGCTATCCATTCCCGGGAAATGCATTGTCTTCAAAAGATGGGACAAACTGGAAGATTATGACAATCCCGATGTCGTAATCTTTTTTGCAAAACCTGATGTTCTCTCAGGATTGTTTACTCTTGCCAATTTCGACCAGAGTGAACCTAACAGCACATTCACTCCATTTGGTGCAGGTTGCGGATCAATTGTTCATTATCCTTACCTTGAGAAAAATACAGACCGTCCCCGCGCTGTAATAGGT
>JAPLEC010000412.1 GCA_026391515.1 Bacteroidia bacterium
ACTTTTGGCAATGCATGGTTTGCTGAAAAGCCTGTAATTGCAGATAATGCTAACGAGGAGATATCATTACTCAATGTCATAAATCCTGCCAATGAAGCAGTAATTGACAAAATCTTTAATGATCAAATAACCAAATCATCATATCCTGTCGAAGAGGGTGAAAAAATTGAACTGACCTCTTATCAGCCAAATGAACTCGTTTATAAATATTCTGCAAAGTCACAAAAGCTTGCAGTGTTCTCGGATATTTATTACCCGGCAGGATGGAAATGCTCGCTTGACGGGAAAGAAAATAAATATTTCAGGGCTGATTATGTGCTCAGGGCAATGATTGTGCCTGAAGGCGATCATGAAATAAAATTCGCCTTTGAACCGGCTTCATTTACAATCGGTAATAATATTTCTCTCGTAAGTTCAATCGTTCTGATATTGCTTCTGGCAGGTTTCATTGTACTGGAATTAAAGAAAAAAGCAAGATCATAATTTCATGATCCATTATGATAGATGCCCTCTATGTTCTTCTGTTGAAATAGAGGACTACTTATTGACCAGGGATTATTTCTTAAGCCGTGAAACATTTAAGTTAGTTAAATGCTCCGGCTGCGGATTTATTTTTACGCAGGATCATCCCGATGCCAATAATATTGACCGGTATTACGCTTCTGACGATTATATATCACATAATGAATCAGCAACAGGATTTCTGAATAATCTGTACAGGCTGTCAAGGAGATTAATGTTGAAGAGGAAAAGGGCGATTGTAAAAAATTTTACCGGATTAAGAAAAGGAACAATACTCGATACAGGCAGCGGAACAGGACACTTTCTTTCGGTTATGAAAGAGGCAGGCTGGACGGCTAAGGGAGTGGAAATTAATGATAAAGCCCGTGAATTCTCTGTTTCGACCTTTGGTCTGGAAGTAATCTCACCTGAACAATTGTCCTCATTACCTTCGGGCAGTTTTGACTGCATTACATTGTGGCATGTTCTGGAACATTTCGAAGAGCCATTCAGATATGCTTCTGAAATACTGAGGCTCCTTAAACCTGGAGGTTCATGCATTCTGGCACTTCCTAATTGCCAATCGTTTGATGCGGAGCATTATAAGGAATTCTGGGCTGCTTACGATGTTCCAAGACACCTGTGGCATTTCACACCTGTTACTCTTGGAATTTTTGCAGAAAAGACAGGCTTTAATTTAAAATGCACAAAAAGTCTTCCTCCTGATGTTTTTTATATCTCTTCGTTAAGTGAAAAATACAAAGGTTCAAATCTGAGCTTAATTGCCGGTATGATCAATGGCCTTTGGTTCTCTTTAAAATCCATTTTTAATAAGAACAGATCTAGTTCTTTAATCTATTTTATCAAAAAGAAATCTTTTTAAAAATCTTGGTTGATCTTTTCTCCCACTCTCTCTCCTGCCCTCCCGTATTCTTTTTCTTGTTTTGAGCGGATTTAAACCCTGTTAAAATATAACTGTCTGATAAGTAGCAAATAAGAGATTATTTTGTTGTAAATACGGGTGTCTCGCCATTTTTGATAACACGACTCCGGGAGATTCCTCATTCCGCTAGCCTATTCGCTTCGGGCTTTGGCTTCACTTAAATCAATTCTGCCATGCTTAGAGGAGATTCCTCACTTCTCCGCCTACCGGCGGATACGTTCGGAATGACACCTTTCCTTTTTGGAGGAGGGAGGGGGATGGGAGAGCGGGCGGTACCCGCTCTCCCATCCCCCTCCCCCTTCCGCTATCGCGGAACTTCGTCGCTTCGCTCCTTGTCTCGCACTCTTTTTTCATTTAATACCGATCGAGCCCGCGGTACCTTCTGGCGTTGTCACCAAATTTCAAAGCACATGTTATTTCGTGTGTTCCGTATGTGACACTTTGTATCTCAGACATTGTAAAATCGAAGGCATAACCTATGAAAAGATTTTGATATTTTACACCAAGATTTGCAATGATTGCCTTGCTTGTTCTGTAGGTAATTCCTGCCCAGAAAGCCTGGTTAAAAATATAAGTTACTCCGATATCTGCCTGAGGCTTAATTTGTTCCGACATCATAAAAAGTACCGATGGTTGAAGGTCCATTTTTGGATTTAACTCGAAAGTATAATCACCAAAAACGTAATAATGCCTTTCGAGTCTGTAATTTTTATAAGCAAAGTCGCCGATTTTTGCAGTAGCTTCAAAGAGCTGATCGGCTGAAATTCCTACATTGTATCTGGCATTTAGCAAATAGACTCCACAACTTGCATCCGGTACAAAAATTCCCCGCCGTAAATCATTATTTAACCAGGGTTCATTATCATTATCTTCAAAATCTATCTCCTTTTCATCAATCTTAAAATGATAACCTGTAAATGCAAGGCCCATAGAAAGCTGAGTAGCTTTTCGCAACCATAAATGGTATGAATAAGAGACCTGGAATCCTGTCCTGTGAATAAGTCCGTTTTTGTCACTGAACACATAACCGCCAAGACCAACCCTGCCGTCAGTTTTTGGTCTGTAGACTTTCCTTCTGGAGCTGATCTGCCTTAGAATATAGCTTCTCTTGAGCATCCTGCTCTGCAAGCTGAATGAGAAGGTTCGGGGAGCTCCGTAATATCCTACCCATTGTTCCCTTGCTGTAAGATTGACACTGGTATATCCGTCACTTCCGGCAACAGCAGGATTTATCAAAAACTTGTTGTAAAGGTACTGGTCGTATAAAGGCAGCTGCTGACCGGCAGCAAAATTGCCAATTACAAGAAAAACAAATATGTACAATACTCTTCTCACAGGAAGCTAAAATTAACAGTTTTCATCTTACAATAGTTACATTGCCGATAATCGGTTTTGAACCATTATGCAAATCGATAATATAATGATATGAGTCTATCGGCAGTTTTCTTCCATTACTTGTTCCATCCCATGGATCCGGGTAGCCTTTATCTGATTTCCAGATCAGTTCACTCCACCTGTTATATATCTTAATTTCCAGATCTGGATAAAGCTCTTTATTGCCAATATTCCAGACATCATTTATTAAATCACCATTGGGTGAAATGGCATTAGGAATAATCAGACATGTTTCGTGCAGTGGTTCAACAAACAGAGAATCCTTAACCGAACAACCATTGAGGTCTGTAACTACTACTGAATACCAGCCGCTCGAAATATCAGAAATATCTTTATCCGTCGAATTATCCGACCATTTATATGTATAACCATCCACTCCGCCAGTAGGAGTCAGGGTGATCTTTCCTTCATTTGTGCCAGCACACCATGGACGAGTATTGGTATCATCTAATATGAGTTTAATAGAATCCGGCTCGGTAAGTGTAACTGTTGAATCGATGCTGCAATTGTTAAGGTCTGTAAGAATTACGCCGTAATCACCTGCAGGAAGCTTCCTCCTGTTTTGCTGGAACGATCCGTCTGACCACAGGTAGCTCGCGCTTACAACTTCGTTTACAGGTTCAATTTCGATAGAGCCTGTTTTCTTGCCGGCACAAAGTATATCAGTTAAATCAATAATCATATCAAGTTTCCCGGGCTGGGTCAGATTAATTATCTCTGTAGCTGTACATGACATAGAATCAGTTATTACCAGGGTATACTGGCCGGCAGCAAGGTCTGAAATATTCTGATCTGTTGATGAATTAAACGGTGCCGGTCCTGTCCAGCTATATGAATATGGAGATGTTCCTGATGTCGGAGTTATATCAATAGATCCGTTAGAATTACCATAACATCTTATCTGATAACCGTTAAAGTCTGACAAAGCTTTTGAATAGATAACCGGAGGAGGATTGTTTATTGCGACCGTATCGCCAATAGTACAACCGTTAGCATCTGTAACCATCACAGTATAAGTATTCTGTGTCAGATTTGAAATATCTTCAGTAATTTCGCCATTTGACCACAGATATGAATAATTAGTGACACCACCGGTGACAGTCAGGTCGATTGAGCCGTTGTCGAACAATGGAGCTGCACATGTAATCGGGGTTTGAATTACAGTAGTTGCCAGTGCAGCAGGCTCGGTTAAAGTTATATCTTTTGAAATCGAACAACCATTTGAATCACTGACAACAAGATTATATGTCCCGGCAGTGAGTGCAAACTGATCTTCATTCCCCTGAACAATACCTGAACCATCGCTTGTGTTCCATGTATATTTATATGTTCCAACGCTTCCTCCTGTAACCGTTATGTCAATTGTACCGGTACCGCCATTACAATTAATATTATGCCCGCCTGATATTGAGAATGATGGAACATAATTAATATTGAGAGGTGCCGGCTCTATAAGGGCAAATGAGGGTATCGGCATTAGTATACAGCCATTAATATCTTTGACCTCACAATAATAGTTCCCTGCTGTTAGTCCTGAAATATCTCTCTCGTTTGAACTATATGATACTGAATCAGTCCATGTATAAATATAATTTCCTGATCCCCCGGTAATATTCAATTTTATGAATCCGTCATTACCGCCATTACATGAAATATTATAGGTTGAATCGTTGCTGAAAGAAACCTGGCTTGATGCAAGAGTCATTCCATCAGGTTCATTGATATCAACGCTGCCGGTCACAGTACAAAGCACCTGATCGGTAATCGTAAGATAATATCTTCCGGCGGAAACATTGGTTAAGCTGTCGAGGTTATTAGGACCCGTAAAGGAGCCGGTACTTGTTGTCCATTTATATGTATATATTCCGGAGAATTTTCCGTTTCCTCCTGTAATGTAGGTTTTGATAAGACCATCATTATAGCCTTTGCATCTGACGTTGTAGCCACCGTCATAAACTTTTGGAATAAAAGTGATTTTTATGGTGTCAGGAGGCATCAGATCTGTTTCAGTTGAATCTGAACAATTATTTTGATCTTCCATAATAAGCTTGTAATTTCCGGATTCAAGTCCGGTAATTGTATCATTGACACCTTTTGCGGAAAGTGTACCCGTGAACAGAGTAACAGAGTTATGAATTACCCGATAATTAAAGGGAGCAACTCCTGAAGAAGATGTTCTTTCCTGGAGCCATGCTGAGCCATCACTATTGTACCAGCAGGAAACATCATATCCCGGACTTGGCAAAGGCTTATGTATCGGAGTTATCCTTGGATCGAGACTGGCTCCGGAAACAGTTATATAATCTACATTGAAAGTTGTACAGCCAAGGCTGTCGGTTACATCAATATCATACCTGCCACCACGTAAACCAGTGAGATATGTAAGTCCGTAACCTTCAAATGGAAATGTGTATGGGCCAATCCATTTGATATAATTATACAATGAATCCGCTCCTTCATTGGGTGTCACCCGTATTGAAGCATCGGATCCGCCGTCGCAGGAAAGAGGTTTGGTAATTGCAATAGTTTTCAGAGGATATGGATGAACTTTTACCTGGGCAATTACCGTATCTCCTGTCAAACATCCTGAAACAGTATTTTTAGGAGTGATATGATAATAAACCGATTTGATTGTGTCAGAAGAATTCTGGTAAGAGCGGTTAATATGATAATTTTCTGACCGGTTACTTTCAGAAGCCGTATTCCCGGTTATTGAGACATCTGTTATAGTTACAAAATAATCATAATCAATAGCTCCCCTGGTCATTGTTGTCGGAGTTCTCATAACAACATCCGTGGATGTGTTAAAACAAATTGCCGGCAGATTATTAAGCGGTGTGGCACGCGGGGTGGGGTTAACTGTAACAGTAGATGTAACAGGCTGCTTACTAATACACCCGGTCGGTCCCCTTGGTGTTACAATGAATGTTACCTTAACCGGAGAATCTATCGTATCAGTAAATGAACCTGATATTACATCACCAATATTAAAATAAGTTCCACCCATTGGAATGCCGGATGATATACCTGTCGGATTGTCCCGTGTCCAATCAAAGACAGTACCTGGATTATCGTAATAAGTTAAATTAAGTACTATATCTTCAAATGGAATATCGGAACATTCATGATC
>JAPLEC010000307.1 GCA_026391515.1 Bacteroidia bacterium
CCAATCTGGGCACTGCCAAAGCTGGTTGTATAATATTTATTTAAAATATTTGATCCTCCCAGTTTGAACACAGTATTTATTGCTGAAACTTTGTACGAGATATGAGAATCAAGTGTGGCAAATGCCGGAATTTTTCCTGCACCAAAACCTGACTCCCACACGAAGCTTTTTTGCCAGTGTAAATTCAGATTAAATCCAAGATTCGGAAGTATTGCATGATGACCGATTGATAGGTTTGCTCGATACTGCGGGGAATTGAATCCGGCTTCAACGCCAGGCGAATCAATGGTTTTCAGCAGCTTATTGCAGGCTACATTACTTCTGATCAATATTCCAATTGGTGTCATATAATCCAGCCCTATCGCCCAGCCGTATGATGTAACGGGTTGATCAGTCGTAAAATATGTCTGATAAAGCTGATCTTTTTCAGTTCCGGCATCTTTTGCTAATTGAGCGACCAGCTGAACTGCTTCGAATCCTTTATATTTATTAAAAAATGCATATGTATCCAAAAACAGCTTTTTCCCTAAGAACAATCCTTTGTATCCAATTTCGTAAGAGGCTACTTTCTCAGGACTTAATCCCGGTAAAACCAGTGGACCATTTTCTGTAACCGGTTTGTCAATAACAGGATTTCTTCCCGACATAGGATAAAGCGGAATCGTATTAAAATTATACTTGTCCTGAACTTCAGTCATCCCGCCTATTGTTCTGAATATACCTACATTTATGTCAACCCATTGATCGGCTATGGCAGGAAAACGATATGCTGTCTGAACTGTCCCTCGTATATTATGCTCCATTTTTTTATCCAGATAATAGATCAGGGAGAACCGGGGTGTATATTGAGCCTCGAAATATTGATTCTTGTCAAACCTGAAAGCGCCTGTTCCTCTAAGATGGTCGTGTAATAAGTTTTTATTGATTTGGACAAATGCCCCAAACTGATTAATGTTGATCGGATGATCCGGATCATCAGCAAAAACAGTCCCGTTACTGTTAACAGAATTCCTGCGATTGGAAGCGCCAACCTGCATCTCCATAAAATGGATCAGATCCTTGAAATTATACATCCCCTCCACCTGATAGATTTTACTGTTATCATAAACCCTGGCTCCGCCATTATTAATTGAACTTGCAGTAATTTCATCCATCATCGATTTAAAATCATCACTGCCGGGAAGAGGAAAAGCCGGCCTGGCTGGATCATAAACAATTCCTGTTTTCGGATCCCTGTTATCTGCAACCAGACGTGCAAACTGGTGAGCATTATTCATATCAGCCTCCCCCTCTGGTGCAGTAAGCAAAGTTTGTGTATATGCTGTCAGATAATCTGCAAACCACTCTTCCGAAGGTTTCCATTTTTCGTTAAGAAGCATCGCAGCGCCTCCGATATCATATGACGAACCTGAGTTTTCAGTCACCCCCCAGGCTCTTACATAATAATTTGGATTATTCACTTCTAATTTCCCTGAAAGGATATTGAATCCGCTTATCGCAAAGCGATTCTGAGCTGTATATACACTGGTACCCTGTGCATAGTTCGCCTGTGCTATTGCCTCAGTACGTTCATTAATAAAGTAATGCAGTGATGTCGCTAATCTCATGTTTTTTGTCTTTTCATCAACCAAATCACTTTCAATCCAGCCTGTACGCGTAACGAGCTGATTGGGGAAATATGGCATTGCTTTGTTATAAAGTTCATCATATTCCGGAGAACCCGGTGTTATCCCCTGGGATTCAGCGATACCATTAATAACACTGAGGGCTACATCTTTAAGGTTCACCGACACCAGCGATTCATCACCATAGGTATTTACTCCATCATACCCGGGATTAGTAAGCCGGGTTAATGATGGATTGTTCAGGTCAGATCGGTCTCTTTTATCATTTGCAGTCCAATCGGTTGCATTTAAATATGAACCTGTAATCTTAAAGGCAAACCGATTATTGAAGAAAGCTTTGGCATACCTGAAATTCACATCGAACATGGGTGTCGGATTATCTACAGCCTGTGAAGCAATGTTCATTATACCAGGCTGAACTGAAACTGATATTCCCTGGTATTGAAATGGATCTTTGCTTTGCATTACAAGAGTACCATTCATTCCGCCAGGTCCATACAGGGCGGTAGAAGCCCCAACCACCATTTCCAGGCTTTGAACATCAATTTGCGACAATCCAAAAATATTACCGGCAGAAAAGCTCAATCCGGGTGAAAGGTTCTCAACACCATCAATAATCTGGTTCATCCGGTAATTTGTATAA
>JAPLEC010000217.1 GCA_026391515.1 Bacteroidia bacterium
GCAAGTACCTTTTTTACTTTCTGATGATTTGACTTGTCTCTGGCCAGCCATCTCGGACTCTCAGGTACGAACCACATAAAAATAAAGAACAATCCGGCCGGAATTGTGCATGCATAAAACATCCACCTCCATCCCATTTGTCCGTTCCATGATGTAAGTATATCAGCAGTTGTTGCATTGACCGGAACAGGTCTGGCAATTCTCCAGTTTATGAGCTGAGCAGCAAGAATTCCTATGACTATCGTAAGCTGATTTATAGAAACAAATCTTCCCCTTACGTTGCCCGGTGTTATCTCAGCTATATACATAGGCGAAAGGTTTGAAGCCAGACCGATTCCTGTACCACCAATTATCCTGAAAATAACAAATGTTGTAAATGAACCGGCACCTCCTGTCCCAAGTGAAGCAATCACAAACAGAGCAGCAGAAAGTATCAGCAGCCTTTTTCTTCCAAATCTGTCGCTTAGCCATCCTGAAAGAACCGCACCTGATAAACACCCTGCAAGTGCACAGCTCATTGCCCAGCCTTGCAGGGATGCATTGTTTGTTATTCCGAAAAATGGCTCATAAAAAGGCTTTGCGCCTCCTATTACAACCCAGTCGTATCCAAAAAGGAGACCTCCCATAGCTGAAATAAGGCTTATGGACAGAAGGTAACTCCAGTTAAATTTATGGATTTCCATTAGAGTTTTTTGAGCACTTCCAGCATTGCAACAACATTTTCAAAAGGCACATTGGCCTGGATGTTATGGACGGTATTGAATACAAATCCGCCGTTATTGTTGAGTATTTCACACTGTCGTTTCACTTGCTCTTTAACCTGTCCCGGAGTTCCGAATGCAAAGACTCCCTGGGTGTCAACACCTCCTCCCCAGAAAATGATTTTGTCACCATATTTTTTCTTAAGCAGCTTCGGATCCATTCCGAAAGCATTGATCTGAACCGGATTTATTATATCGAAGCCCGATTCAATAAAAAGATCCATAAAAGATTCAACAGCACCACAGGAATGCTTAAATGTTTTCCAGGTTGTATTCTGATGAATCCAGTCATTTACCTTTTTATAATATGGCAGCCATAATGAAGAATAAGCTTCAGGGGAACAGAACGTTGAATTCTGGGTTCCAAAATCGGTACCACAGATAAAAGCAACATCAATTTTATTTCCAATAACACCAAAGAGCTTTTTAAGATTTTCAGTGGCAATATCAGTTTGCTTATTGTACAGGTTTTTTATAAAATCTTCCCTTGTCAGAGTCGACATGTACCATTCAGCAACGCTTCTGATACCTTTCGGTTTTTTTAGTCCAATAGCCGGGACAAGCGCAATATCTCCAAGAGCAGTTCCTCCCAATGATGCTACAATTGCCTTGGAACCAGCATCAATCGAATCAACCTGATTTTTCCAGTAATTAAGGTCATTATCGGTTATATATCCGAATTCTTCCAGATTATCCTCAATTGTGAGGATTGAATCATCAAGTGGCTCTTGTCTTTCAATCGCATCAAAGAAAAATCCCGACCTGGGCATCATTGCACTTGGTTTAGCTGTTGTATCACCTTCGGGATACATTAAAATATCTCCGTTATTATTATATGTATAGTTGAATTCACCGGGAAAAAGAACTTCCTGTCCCCAAAGTGTTTTGTGCAATTTCCAGTTTTTATTACTGATACCGAACATATTTTTCTCACCTAAAAGTCCTATAACATCTATTCCCATTGCATCAATAAGCTCAGAATCAATCTCTCCCAGCATCTGGTAAAGTTCAAAGACTTTGACAGGTCGTTTTTCAAGTCCGTAATATTCACGAAGCTTTTTAACAATCAGAACATGAATTCCTGTCACAGTGGTTGAACCAAAGTCTACAACAACATTGTCGGGTTGCTGATGGTTAATTGTTTTTGTAAAATTCCTTTTTGATTCGGAAAACATATTAATTATCTCTGGATGGTTTTCGAATCCTAAAGTTAATTGATTCTCAATATCGAAAGGTAACTGTTCGTAATATTGTTTCGTTTTGATTTTTTTCCGAACTTTTCGCTTTGCTGAACAAATGGAAATAGACTATATAATACAGGAACCATTTCAATTCAATCCGCTTAAACATCATTTTTTATTTATCCGGAATTTCATTTCCATCAGGT
>JAPLEC010000280.1 GCA_026391515.1 Bacteroidia bacterium
GCTGATTATCCAAGGGATGAAGATGATGAAGGGCAAGGTTTTGGCGCTCAGGGAAAAGGACAGCCAGGGGCCCCCTCCTCTACTAAATCATCGTCCGATACTCCGGTACTTGATAATTTTGGCATTGATCTTACGAAAGCAGCAGAGGAGGGAAGACTCGATCCTGTTGTGGGCAGAGAACGTGAAATTGAAAGACTGGCTCAGATTCTGTCGCGAAGAAAGAAGAATAATCCTGTTCTTATAGGCGAACCCGGAGTTGGCAAATCAGCTATTGCTGAAGGACTTGCGCTGCGTATTACTAAAAAGAATGTCTCAAGGGTTCTTTTTAATAAACGTGTTGTGGCTCTTGACCTTGCCTCAATAGTTGCAGGTACAAAATACAGGGGACAATTTGAGGAAAGGATGAAAGCTATATTAAATGAGCTTTCAAAGAATGACAATATTATTTTATTCATCGACGAGATACACACTATTGTTGGTGCCGGAGGCGCCACAGGTTCTCTTGATGCTGCAAATATGCTTAAGCCTGCACTTGCAAGAGGTGAAATCCAGTGTATAGGTGCCACAACTCTGGACGAGTACAGACAGCATATTGAAAAAGACGGAGCCCTCGAAAGAAGATTCCAGAAAGTGCTGGTTGACCCAACCTCAATTGAGGAGACAATCATTATCTTACAGAATATCAAGGAGAGATATGAAGAGCATCATAATGTGATTTATACAGATGATGCTATTGATGCCTGTGTAAAGCTTACGAATCGTTATATTTCTGACAGGCATCTGCCTGACAAGGCAATCGATGCTCTCGACGAATCGGGCTCACGGGTTCATATCTCAAACATTGTTGTACCTGAGAAGATTCTCACACTTGAGAAGCAGCTTGAGGATACGAAGAAAGAAAAGATGACTGCTGTAAAGAATCAGAACTTTGAAAAGGCAGCCAGCTTCCGTGACCGCGAAAAAGACTTACTTGACGCAATTGAATTAGAAAAGAAAAAATGGGAAAAGGAGCTTGCAGTTAACCGCGAAACAGTTGATGCAGATAAAGTTGCAGAGGTAGTTGCAATGATGACAGGAGTGCCGGTTCAGAGAATAGCACAGACAGAAGGCACAAGACTTCTGAAGATGGCGGATGAACTGAAAGGCAGCGTAATTGGTCAGGATGAAGCAATACAAAAAGTAGTAAAATCAATTCAGAGAAACCGCGCCGGACTAAAGGATCCAAATAAACCAATAGGAACATTCATTTTTCTTGGCCCGACAGGAGTTGGCAAAACCCAGCTTGCAAAAGTGCTGGCTAAATTTCTTTTTGATACAACTGATAATCTGGTCAGGATCGATATGAGCGAATACATGGAGAAATTCTCAGTTTCAAGGCTCGTCGGTGCTCCTCCCGGATACGTGGGATATGAGGAGGGCGGCCAGCTTACAGAAAAGGTTAGAAGAAAACCATATTCGGTTGTTCTGCTGGATGAAATTGAGAAAGCGCATCCTGATGTATTTCACATTCTGCTCCAGGTGCTTGACGAGGGTCAGCTTACCGATAGCCTCGGGCGCCGTGTTGATTTCAGAAATACAATTGTAATACTTACATCAAATATTGGAACCCGGCAGATCGCTGAATTCGGACATGGAATAGGCTTCGATACCCAAACAAAGAAAGCCACGCGGGATGAACAGACTAAAAGCATCCTTCAGAAGGCGCTGCAAAAAACATTTGCACCGGAATTCCTGAACAGGATTGATGATGTGGTTATGTTCAATTCACTTGGTAAAGAAGAAATCAATAAGATTATTGATCTTGAACTGAAAGGACTATATGACCGGGTCAAAGCTCTCGGGTACCAGCTTAAAATTGCAACGGCTGCCAGAGATTTTATTGCTGAAAGAGGATTTGATGCGAACTTCGGAGCCAGACCTTTGAAGCGTGCAATTCAGAAATACCTTGAAGACCCGATGGCTGAAGTGCTTATTAAAGCCATTCCAGGTGATGGTGAGGTGATAAATGTCGGATTTAACGCAGCCAAATCGGAGATTAATATAAAGATTCAGAAGAGTAAAGATCCGGAAGATAAGGAAGAAGAGCAAGATACGTAAAACCCCCGTCATCAGCCAGTTGGCTGATGATTGCCCCCTAAAGGGGGCCTAATCCTCAAATTTTAAAAAAGCTTATTTTGTTCCTGTGTGTTAGCCCCCCTTCAGGGGGGTT
>JAPLEC010000021.1 GCA_026391515.1 Bacteroidia bacterium
AGTTTTCTGAAATTCTGATTCTCGAATGTAGGGACATCATGACCACTCTGAAGAACAACTATTTTAGCCTTGCCATATTTTTTTGCCCAGCCTATTATTGGAGTGCTGGAAGGCTCATCGGTGATCAGTAAAGGAGTCACACCATCTTCAACATAATAACCTTTGTAAGTCTCGTCGAAAATTACAAAGTTGCTAACTCCTTTTGTTACAGGGTGTTTCGGATTGACGATTTTAACATTAAAATGAAGGTCATGGATATAGGAACATGGCTGATATTCATTGCCATTAAAAGTTGTTGGCTTATGAAAATATTTTCCTCCGATAATATTCCAGTATTCAGGCCAATCGTCGAATGCACAGATACTGTGATGAAGGGCAACAACAGGCTTCCCGTTATTAATACATTCTGAAAAAACTTTTGCCTGTTCATCGGTAATCTGCTGCCACATGTGATAAAAAACAAGCACATCATACTTGTTCCTGTTTTCAGGTAAGAACATGTCAAAAGCAGCTGGAAACTCTACAACCTGGTAAGTTATTTTTGGACCAAGACTGGCCAGCATGGCATTGAATTGTTCGGTTTTATAACCATGGCCACCGGTTACAACAAGAATGCGGATGGATTTAGACGCGAAAAGTATTGAACTTGTCGTAAAAATCAATAGTAAAGAGGATAAGATAGTTTTCATGTTATGAAATAATTGACTTGAGGAAAGACTAAATTACAAAAATAATAAATTCAATTCTCTTGAATACATTTACTCATCCTCTCTTCTCTTTCTAATCTTAACCCTACCCCCAACCCCTTCCCTTAATTCTAAGGGAAGGGGAGTAATTAACAGATATACAGTGACTTCCCTCCTTCCCTTATGCTTAAGGGAAGGAGTCGGAGAAAGGGTTTAGAAAAAATAAGGTAGGGGTTTGGGGAGAGGTTATTTCTTCGGCGACTCATAATCTGTTCTGAGCACCTTGAATTCTGTTCTTCTGTTTATCTGGTGAGCTATCTCTCTCTGTTCGTCATTTGCGAGATTGTTGATATACTGTTCTGATAAAGTGGCTCCTAGCCTGAGGAAAGGCGACTGGGCATTTATAACTGCATCGACAACTTTCGGGCTTGACTCGCCATATCCTTTTGCAGAGAGTCTTTCAGGCTCAATACCTTTTTCGATCAGATACTGAACAACTGACTGAGCACGTTTCTGCGATAGTTCATAGTTATATTCTTCAGTGTCGCGTGAGTCGGTATGCGACATTAACTCGATGGTTACATTCGGGTTATCTGTCAGCGTTTCAACAAGTTTATCGAGTGATACCATCGACTCCGGACGCAGATCCCATTTGTTAAAGTCGTAGAAAATATTTGGCAGCTCGATAGGCTTATCAATTGCTGTAAGAAGGATTGTAACCATAAAATCACGGCTTCTCTCCTGCCCTTTTGTTGTCTCTTTTTCTTTACCGTTCAGATAACCTTTCTTTGAAGCGAGGAAAATATAATCCACATCCGGTTTTAGTACAAATTTGAAATCACCGCTTGCACCGGTCTCTGCCTGCAGGTTGTTTCCATCGCTGGCAATAAGAAGAACAGTCGAACCTGTAATCGGGGCTCCGGTTTTTTCATCTTTAACCAATCCCGTAATATTGAATTTCAAAGGTGGAAATTCAAATGCATAAAGATCGTCGTTGCCTCTGCCCTTGCGTGTTGAGCTGAATATTCCCCGTTCGTTTCCATTTTCAAAAATAATTCCGAAATCGTCGGCAGAACTGTTAACAGGCGATTTCATATTCTGGACCACCCATGAATTATCAGGTTGGGCAACCGCTTTAAAAATGTCGAGTCCACCCATACCAATAAGTCCATCGGATGAAAAATATAGTGTGCCATCGTCTCTGACAAAGGGAAAGAGTTCATTGCCGCTTGTATTGATATCTGGTCCCAGATTGGTTGGTTTTGACCATTCATTCCCCGAACGGGTTGCTACCCAGATATCTTTTCCACCTGATCCTCCAGCCATATCAGAAACAAAATAGAGAGTTTTACCATCCGGAGTTAAAGCAGGATGCGCAGCAACAAGAGAATCAGGAAGTATTCCTATATTCTTTGGTTCGCTCCATTCATCACCATTCTTAACCGAGTGCATAATTATACAACCCTTTTTTTCACGCTTACCTGCTTCGCACCTGGTGAAATAAATTTCTTTATAATCTCCAATAAGTACCGGCGTTCCATCTTCAAATTCGCTGTTAATCCCATCGACAGGTAATGGTGTGCTCCATTTTGATTTCTTGTCAATACGGCTTTCAAAGATATCTGTAAAGCCCTGACCTGTAGCACCATGGGTTTTATTTCCGGATGCATCCTCACGTGAGGATGTAAAGAATATCACTCCAAAATCATCTCTTCCGTAAGCAGGACTGAAGTCCGATTCCTTAGAGTTCAGGTCCTTTAGTTCCTCTACTTTGTAAGCCTCAGGATTACGCATCCATTCAAGTGAGAGTTCACATGCACGGATCTCCTGATCGGCCCTGGAATCAGAAGGTGCGATTTGTTTGTATTTTTTAAATTCATCGATAGCAGGCAGATATTTTCCATCCTTTTTATAGGATTCTGCCAGCCAGAATTGAGCATCAGGCTTCGGGTTTAGCGATTTTACAGCAAGTTTATACCATGTTTCAGCATTTTTAGGATCATTTATTAACCGGTAACACTCGGCAATCATATAAACAATGTTTGCCCGGGCTGTTTTATCCGATGTATTTGTTTTGGAATAGGTATCCTTAAAAAGGTCGATTGCATCATAATATTCACCGGCATTAAAGGCTGCATAAGCTCTTTCTGATTTCCTTTTCTGTGCAGGAGATTCCTGAATTGAAAAAATTAATAACAGCAATAAAAGGATTGAAAACCTTTTCATGATACCCTGTCCTATTTAACCGTAAATGTAATTAATTTAATGAAAATGGTGTTAAATAGTAACGGCGACAAAGTTTAAATATTATAAAAAAGAAGCTGTCTCTGTTTTAAAACCACCCCGACGGTAATGGAGGGGGGAGGTGGTGCCTTAAAAAGGCAACTCATTCACATCCAAGAACTAACTAACCCTGTTTATCTTGTAAAAAGCAGCTCCCGGTATTTTGGCAACGGCCATATTTCATTATCGACTATCAGCTCCAGCTTGTCGATAGGATAACGGATCTCTTCCAGATAGGGTTTCACCTTTTTCTCATAAGCCAGGGCTTTCTTAAATGAATCTTCTATCACATTAGCTCTCTTACGTTCCTCAATCATATCATTTACCAGCTTTTTAATGTTGGTGATATGATCGGAAATTGTTATTATCATTTCTTTCCTGGCTCCTGCAAGTCTCTCATATTCAAGATCACTGAAAACATCTTTCAATCCTTTTACATTTTCAATAAGTTGAGACATATAACGGATTGCCGTCGGGACAATGTGGTTTATAGCCAGGTCGCCGAGAACGCGTGCTTCGATCTGAACTTTCTTAGTAAATTTTTCAAATTCAACTTCGACACGGCTTTCAAGCTCCTTCTCTGTAAATATACCTGATCCTATAAGGACCTCTTTTGAAGCTGGTGTCAGGTAACATTTCAGCGATTCAGGAACGCTTGCAATGTTACACAGTTTTCTTCTTGCTGCTTCAGCGTGCCACTCATGGCTGTAGTTGTCGCCTTCAAACACTACTCTTCGTGATTCAATTATATATTTCTTCAGAACCTGGAAAATTGCTTCATCCTTGTTCCTGCCTTTTTTGATTATCTGGTCGACTTCCTTTTTGAATTTTGTCAGCTGGTGTGCAACTGAGGCATTAAGTACAATCATGGAAGCTCCGCAGTTTGCTGATGATCCCACAGCCCTGAATTCGAATCTGTTACCGGTAAAAGCAAAAGGTGATGTACGGTTACGGTCAGTATTGTCGAGAAGGATCTCCGGAATTTTGCCTATTCCGAGCTTCAGTTCTGTTTTCTGAGCAGGTGTCATTTTCTTATCTGTAACTTTTCGTGTAATACTATCAAACATGCTGTTTAAATATGAACCCAAAAAGACAGATATGATAGCAGGAGGAGCCTCATGTCCGCCAAGACGATATGAGTTTGACTCATTCATTACAGAAGCTCTTATGAGGTCGTTACTTTCATTTACAGCTTTAACAACATTAACCAGGAAGGTAAGGAACTGAAGATTTGATTTTGGATTTTTCCCTGGAGATAAAAGATTTACTCCTGTGTTTGTAGCCATCGACCAGTTATTATGTTTACCGGAGCCATTTATCCCGGCAAAAGGTTTTTCGTGAAACAGGACTCTGAATTTGTGTTTACGTGCAATACGGCGCATAACATCCATAAGAAGCTGGTTATGATCGACAGCCAGGTTAACTTCCTCATGTATTGGCGCACATTCAAACTGGTTAGGAGCTACTTCATTATGCCTGGTTTTTACTGGTATTCCAAGCTTATAGGCTTCACATTCAAAGTCTTCGATAAAACACATTACCCGTTCCGGAATGGAACCAAAATAATGGTCAGAGAGCTGCTGGTCTTTAGCAGACTGATGTCCCATCAGGGTTTTTTCTGCAAGGACCAGATCGGGCCGGGCATAATATAATGCTTCATCAACAAGAAAATATTCCTGCTCACAGCCCAGAGTGGCTATAACTTTTGTAATATCCTTGTCAAAGTACTGGCAAACAGCAACTGCAGCGTTATCGAGTTCTGAAAGAGCTTTCAGAAGAGGGGCTTTATAATCGAGAGCCTCACCTGTGTAGGAGACAAATATTGTCGGTATACAGAGGGTTGATCCTACAATAAATACGGGGGAGGAAACATCCCATGCGGTATAGCCTCTTGCCTCGAAGGTATTTCGGATTCCACCGCTCGGGAAGCTTGATGCATCAGGTTCTGACTGCACCAGCACTGCCCCTGAGAAATTTTCAACCATATGACCATTGTCACCCATTTCAAGAAATCCGTCATGTTTTTCAGCGGTACCATCCGTCAGTGGATGAAACCAGTGTGTAAAATGTGTAGCACCTTTTTCAAGTGCCCAGGCTTTAAGGCCGATAGCAACCTGGTCGGCTTCATTTCTTGTAAGTGATTTCCCTTGACTAATAGCATTTTTTATTGCTTTAAAAGCCTCTTTTGAGAGGTAATGTTCCATTTTATGAAGATCAAATACATTACTTCCGAAGTACTTGGAAACATCTTTTGATGGAGGAGTTGTTGCAACAGGCTCTCTCTTGAAAACCTCTTGAAGCGCACTGAATCTTAATTCTGCCATTTTTTTGTAATTTTTTTCGTAAAAATAGATGTTTTTAAGTTATTACCCCTATTTTTTTGAGGTATTTTTTATTTTTTATTCACATTTTTATTGACAACCCCCTTATTTTTTATACTTTAATTGTAAAAAACATATAATTTTCATGAATTACCCCATATAAAGCAAACCCAGCCAAAATAGTCAAGTATAGATATTTAACAATAAAAGAACCGTTTACAGAATATTTCTAAGCCTGTTTTTTATTGGAAATTTGTTATATTTGTCGCCTGATTTAAAAAAGGTAAATTCTATATTAATAATTATTAAACAGCATATTTAATGTCAGCAATTCAATTTTTAAGGGAAAAAGCAGGAGTATTTGTTGCAGGTACTATAGGTTTCTCGTTGTTTCTTTTTGTAGTCAGTGATTTTTTCGGAAGAGGAAGAGGACAAAGACTGAAACAAAAAAAAGATTATGAAATAGGTCAGATCGCCGGGGAATATGTTTCGTACCCGGATTTTGAGCAGAGATATCAGAATCTGCTTGAAATTCGTAAATTATCCGGTGGCACAGATCTCGATGAAGCCACATCTGAAAATTTAAGGGAGTATGTCTGGGAACAAATGGTCAGGGAGAAGATTCAGGAAAAGAGCTACAAGAAACTTGGGATTGGAGTGAGTGCCGAAGAGCTAAATGACCTTGTTTTTGGTGATAACCCGCACGAGATTATTAAAAATCTGTTTACTGATCCGGAGACAAAAATCTTAAACAGATCAGCCCTGGTAAATTTCCTGAAACGTACTGAAGTAGACTCAGTGGTAAAAAAATACTGGCTTTACTATGAAGATATGATTGTTAATGAAAGGATGAATTCGAAATATAACGATCTTGTTTCAAAAGGATTATATGCTACTTCAAAACAGGCAGAATTCGATAATACTCTTAACAAGGCAACTGTTGACTTCAGTTTTATTCTGAAAAACTATGCTTCGGTTCCGGATACAGCTGTAACCATTTCCAAAAATGAAATAGAATCATATTATTCTGATCATAAGGATAACTTTAAAAGGAACGCTTTAAGAGATATTGAATATGTTACATTTGATATTGTCCCTTCAGAAGATGATACCAAAGAAGCAGAACAATTGATAAATAAAACCAAAGAGGATTTTGCAGCAGCTGAAGATCCTGGTCTGTTTGTAAGTATTACAGCCGAATCGCGATACACCGGATTTTTCGTTCCGCTGAATGAAATCCCTGAAAATCTCAGAGATTTTGTTAAGAAAGAAGATAAAACCAGCATTTTCGGTCCATATCAGGAAGAAGGTTATTTTAAGCTCGCCAGGTTAATCGATGTTGCCGACAGGCCCGATTCAGTGCATGTCAGACGTATTCTTTTAGCACCCAACCAGACAAGGACTCTTGAGCAGACAAAAGTATTAGCTGACAGTTTGATAAAAGCGATCAAATCCGGATCATCGTTTGCAATTCTGGTTAAGGATTTTTCAGCTGACCAGGAATCTTCACAAGTAGGCGGCGATCTGGGATGGGTTTCTGAAGGAAAAATGATTGCTCCATTCAGCGATGTCTGTTTCTCCGGCAAAAAGGGGGAAATTGTCACAGCAGAAACAACATATGGAATTCATGTTATTGAAATACTTGATCAATCAAAAAAATCGCACAAATATAATGTTGGCATAATTGATAAGAAGATCCTTTCCAGTACTGCAACAAGTCAAAGGATTGAAGGTCAAGCAAATGAATTTGCCGGGATGAATGATACTTATAAGAAGTTTAATAGTGCTATTGCTGCACAGAACATGAACAAGAGGGTTGCAAATGATGTTACTCCGCAGCAAAAAACTTTACCCGGACTTGAAAATCCAAGAACTCTTATTTTAGCATTATTTTCAGCTAAACAAGAAGAGATTATTCTTGACAATGGGGGACAGGCAGTTTTTGAAATAGATAATAAGTTTGTTGTTGCATTCTGTACACGAGTTCAGGATGAAGGTATTGCTCCACTTAAAGATGTTCAGAATGATATCAGATATACGCTTGTCAAGGATAAGAAGGCTGATTTTATTTCATCACAATTTATTAAGAGTACTCAGGCTGGCAAAACGCTTAATGATATTGGAAGAGAGATGAATCTGGATGTACAGGAAGCAACTCAGATAAATTTCAGATCTTACACCGTTCCCGGTGTCGGGACTGAACCAGCTTTAATTGCAGCGGCTTCATCTGCAGAAAAGGGAGTTGTATCTGGTCCGGTAAAAGGTAATAATGGCGTTTATATGATTTATGTGAATAATGTTACAATACCGAGCTCACAAGATTTGAAAATACTGCAGAACAGACTTACGGCTACATTCCAGATGAGAGGTACCTATGAAGCTTATGATGCGCTTCGTAAGGATGCTAAAATTGTGGATAAGAGGTATAAGTTCTATTAATATCCAAAATACAATATATATATTAAGGTGTCGGAAGGCACCTTTTTTTTTTATTGACCCCCGTCCCGCTGAGCGGGACTGCCCCCTGAAGGGGGCATAAATTACTGATATTTAACAATTCCCAAAGTTCCATCAGTATTAGCCCCCCTTTAGGGGGGATGGGGGGTGGTTTAAAAATAAAAAAGCCCCGGATTTCTCCAGGGCTTCATATTAAAGTCGGCGACGACCTACTCTCCCACAATTGCAGTACCATCGGCGCTGGCGGGCTTAACTTCTCTGTTCGGAATGGGAAGAGGTGGAACCCCGTCGCTATAGTCACCTTAAGGCTTTTAATACCTTATGACATATCGGTCAAAAAGTTAATAAAATCTTCTCAGAAAGTTTTCGGGTAATTAGTACTGCTCAGCTTTGGCATTACTGCCTTTACACCTGCAGCCTATCGACGTCCTAGTCTAGAACGACCCTTAAAAGAAGCCTCATCTTGGGCTGAGTTTCGTGCTTAGATGCTTTCAGCACTTATCTCATCCAAACATAGCTACCCTGCGATGCAGCTGGCGCCACAGCAGGTACACTAGAGGTTTGTCCAACTCGGTCCTCTCGTACTAGAGTCGGGAACCCTCAAGCTTCTAACGCCCACAACAGATAGGGACCGAACTGTCTCGCGACGTTCTGAACCCAGCTCGCGTGCCACTTTAATCGGCGAACAGCCGAACCCTTGGGACCTTCTTCAGCCCCAGGATGTGACGAGCCGACATCGAGGTGCCAAACCACTCCGTCGATGTGAGCTCTTGGGAGTGATCAGCCTGTTATCCCCGGAGTACCTTTTATCCTTTGAGCGATGGCCCTTCCATACGGAACCACCGGATCACTATATCCTAGTTTCCTACCTGGTCGACTTGTAAGTCTCACAGTCAAGCACCCTTATGCTATTGCGCTCTACGCACGGTTACCAAGCGTGCTGAGGGTACCTTTGAAAGCCTCCGATACGCTTTTGGAGGCGACCACCCCAGTCAAACTACCCACCAAACACTGTCTCCCGTTTTGCGGGATTAGGCTCCAGATAAACAAAGGGTGGTATTTCAAGGTTGACTCCACGACCCCTAGCGAGGCCGCTTCAAAGTCTCCCACCTATCCTACACATTGTTTACCCAAAGTCAATGTTAAGTTGCAGTGAAGGTTCACGGGGTCTTTCCGTCCCGTTGCGGGTATCCGGCATCTTCACCGGAACTACAATTTCACCGAGCTCATGGCTGAGACAGTGCCCAGATCGTTACACCATTCGTGCAGGTCGGAACTTACCCGACAAGGAATTTCGCTACCTTAGGACCGTTAGAGTTACGGCCGCCGTTTACCGGGGCTTCGGTCGAGAGCTTTGCCTTGCGGCTGACCCCCTTCCTTAACCTTCCGG
>JAPLEC010000039.1 GCA_026391515.1 Bacteroidia bacterium
TTTTGGAATTACTTACGATGTTGATGCATTAAAAACTATTGATGATTTCAGGGAGTGGGGGATTGATATCACAGCTGTGGTCATTACACGTTACCAGAATCAATTGCCTGCAAAAGCTTTTAAGAACAAGCTCGAGCTAAGAGGGATCAAGGTATATTTACATTATCCTACAGAAGGATATCCAATGGATGTTGACCTGATTGTAAGCGATCAGGGATATGGGGCAAATGAATATATAAGAACCACTAACCCTATTGTAATCGTCACAGGACCAGGGCCAGGCAGCGGAAAGCTTGCCACGTGCCTGTGCAATCTTTACCACGAGTATAAATATGGAGTTAAGGCAGGATATGCAAAATTTGAAACCTTCCCGATATGGGATCTTCCTGTCGATCACATGGTAAATCTTGCCTATGAAGCTGCTACTGTTGATCTCGAGGACAGAGTGCTGATTGATGAACATCACTTAAAAGCATATAATGTCAAGACTGTAAATTATAACCGCGATATAGAAGCGTTTCATCTGCTTAAAAGAATAATTGAAAAAATAACCGGCGGAGAGTCTATGTACCAGTCTCCGACTGATATGGGAGTAAACCGTGCAAGTTCAGGTATTGTGAATGATAGTATAATCACAGAAGCTTCTTATCAGGAGATTATCAGGAGATATTTCAGGTGTGCTGTGGAATATGCAATGGGCTTAATTGAAAAAGAGACCCTTGACCGGATTAATATGATAATGAACAGCATAGGGGCTAAAGATGAAGACCGGAAAGTGGTGCTGCCTGCAAGAGAAGCTGCAAAAGAGGCTGAAAAATGCGGAAAAGGCAATGCTGGAGTCTATTGCGGAGCTGCTATTGAACTGCAGGACGGGACAATTATTACAGGTAAAAACTCGCCGCTGATGCATGCATCTTCAAGTCTGATTTTAAATGCCGCCAAGCACCTGGCCGGATTTCCAGATAAAATGTACCTTTTACCCGAAAACATAATTGATTCGGTAAAACATCTGAAAAAAGACATACTGAATGGCAAAATGGTCAGCCTCGATGTGGATGAGACGCTGATTGTGCTTGGTATAAGCGCTTTATCCAATCCGGCAGCAAAAATGGCATTGGAAAACCTGAAATTTTTACGCGATTGCGAAGTACATCTTACACATATCCCAACCCCGGGCGATGAAGCAGGATGGCGAAAATTAAAGGTAAACCTGACATGCGATCCGGAATATTCAAGTAAAAGTCTTTTTATCAGCAGATGATGGATAAATAAGTCCTGAGACAGAATAAGAATGTTCGTTTCCGCTTTCGCTTCGCAGAACTTCATAGCTCCGCTCCTCGTCTTACTCTCACTCTTTTCTGTGTGGCGCCGCCGGCTCCCGGAGCATTTAAGCACGATAGTGCAATGAGGTAAACCTGATGAATCAGTAAAAGTGATTTTCTATTTTAAATAGATCAAAATCAGGCAAATGTATTCTGGATTGTATTTGTTCGTATATTTACATCATGAAAAATAAAATATCAATACCAGTTTATCTTCCTGATTTAAAAGAGGAAGATTTAAAAGCTGCGGCTAAACGTAGAGAAGATTATGCACTCTCGAGGGATTTACAGGCAGAGGGAAACAACGAAGCAATTGGACGTAGACTGACAAAAAATAAAGAGAAGCAAAGTTGAAAACAAAGATCAGTACCTATATTCCAATATTTAAACGTACCTTGCCCCAAATTAATAAAATCAATTATGAGTAAAGGAACAGTAAAATTCTATAATGAATTCAGAGGATTCGGATTCATTAAAGAAGATGATTCACCAAAAGAGTATTTTGTACATTCATCAGGATTAAAGGAAAATATCAAAGAAAATGATATAGTCATCTTTGATCTGGAACAGGGTAAAAAAGGATTAAATGCAGTAAATGTCAAGCTTGCTTAGTTTATCTGTTATAATAATTTAATGTTTTTGGTCCCGCCAAAAGCGGGACTTTTTATTTAAATTCAAAGAATCATGTACGAAAAGAAAACAGTTATTTATAAATCGCCAGATCTGTCGACCTTAATAGAGGTTAAAATTGATCACAGAACAAAAATATACATAGCTCCCGGCGCTGATATTGAGGAGGCCAGAAACCGTTACTTATCCAGGAACAACCCCAGGAGGACAAAATAACAGATTCTTCCTGTTTCGCTGGTATTCTTCTTCTATCATTACCGGCTTGAAAAGGGGAACCGGCTTGACAGCTTTTTCCATATTTGAGACTCCAGAACAGTAAGATGATGGTTTGCCAGGAAAGAAGAGTGAAAATGTTCGCTTTCGCTTTCACTCTCTGATGCATCGAGTTTGTAAACTCATCCCTTAGCTGATAACGGATAAATCCTCTTCCCAGCGTCTGGTAACGTATTTGTGAATAAAATAGAAGTATGTTATTCCTAGATTGGTTTCGATCAGGGAATTGATCACTATAGGTTGCCAGTTGGCAGGTCGGATCCCGCAGATTAGCAGGGATGCCTCCCATGCAAATTGTACACCAATCCCTATTGCAAGCAGCCGGAGAATATTGATTTTTTCTTTCCCCTTCAGGTTGTTTATAATCACAATCAAATAACCAATGCACAGAATCAATGCCATAACACCATGATATGATCCTGTACCCCTTGAAATGGAAATCTCTCCAAATCCCGATCCAAAGCTTTGACTCAACTGACCAATGGAAACCCAGCCCAGAATCGGCAGCAGGGACCATTCCACCGCGTGGCCGTCACGATCAAATAAAAGCCATATCCATGTTAAATTGGTAAATCCGTAGCTCATGCTCAACCATAGCAAAAACCAGAAAGGATCAGCACCCTCAATATGCCGCGTACCGAGAAGCTGGTAAAAAATCCCGTAATCAATCAGGAAATACACAACGCCTGCAATCAGTCCTGCAATGATTGCCATACGTCTTTTAAGGTACAGCAATAAAACAGCATAAAACAACAGCCAAACGATGTCGAGAATGATGTAAAGGGAACTAAATGTCCGTGCTACTGTAAAATCCATCCTGTAATAAAATTTTAATTAAAAAAATGCTCAATTACTATTAATTTGAAATCGAGTTAATTAAGCCTAAAATAATAGTATAAATTTCGACGCTCAATAAGTTGAGCAAATGTTGTGAAATTTGCTGAAATAAAAAAGAGAGATCTGAACATCTCTTTTTGTGGTGGCACTAGTCTCCAGGAAAATTAATTTGAATACCAGACTAATTCCCAAATCTATAGCCAATACCTGATTCAGTTATTAAAAGTTCAGGTTTTGAGGGATTATCTTCTATTTTTTTTCTTAATTGAGCTATAAAGACTCTCAGGTATTGTGTTTGTTCAAGATAGCTGTATCCCCATATTTCTTTTAATAAGAATTGATGTGTAAGGACACGCCCGTGATTCTTAGCAAGAAGTGATAATAATGAGAACTCGGTAGCAGTAAGTTTGATTATTTCGTCGTTTTTTCTTACCACATGGTTTATCATATCAATGTTCAGCGACCCAAACTCAAGTAGAGGGCTATCTTTCTTTTCCTCACTCAATCTGATTGCTGCACGAATTCTCGCAATTAATTCACCGCTTCTGAAAGGTTTAGTTAAATAGTCATTTGCGCCTCTGTCCAGAGCATTGATAATATCCTCCTCAGAATTTCGTACACTTAATACAATAATCGGTTTAGAAAACCACTCCCTGAGTTTTAACAACAGTTCAAGTCCCTCAATATCAGGTAATCCCAGATCAAGAATAATTAAAGATGGATGATAAGTTGCAGCCGCAATCAGACCTTCCTTCCCATTTGAAGCAAAGGAAATATTATAATTATGCGATGATAGTGTTATCTCGAGAAGCCGGCGAATCTGTGCTTCATCATCTATAACCAATATATTGTTCTCTGGTGCCAATTTCTAATTATAATAAAATTTTATTTACATCAGTAATTTCAGTCGGTATCTTAACGGTTATTATTGCACCCCCATTTTTTCTATTTTCAATTGTTACATTTCCATTATGAGCCTGAATAAACCCTTTAACTATTGAAAGCCCTAGCCCGGTACCCCCTGAAATACTTCCTTCAAGCCTGTAGAATTTATTGAAAACGTTTTGCAACTCATCTGGAGGGAAACCAGGTCCTCTGTCCATAACCTGCATAATAAAACTTTGGTGATCATAATACATTTTAATTCTGATAGTAGTTCCCGGTTTTGAATATTGAGTAGCATTAAGTACAAGGTTATTAAGGACATGCTCTATAAGTCCGATATCTATTTTTACAAGAGGCATTTCATCGGGAATGCTGACTTCCAGATTAAATCTTTCGAGTTCTTTTTTAAGGACTTCAAGGACTTTATTGGCAAGATCATGTACATCATGCCAGTCAAGTTTGGGTGTGATCCTGCCAGACTCCAGCCTTGACATATTCAGCAGGTTATCTATAAGTCTGTTTAATCTTTCTGAAGCTTTATTAATCTCAACATATAAATGCATGTTTGTATTCTTATCAAATTCACCAGAAAGTAAAGTATCAGATGCCCCCATTATTGTAGCAACAGGAATTCTCAATTCATGGGAAATTGAATTAAACAAGCTTCTATATAATTTATCTGATTCATCAAGTATTGATGCTCTTCTTGCTATATCATTCAGAAATTCTCTTTCAAGCGCATTTGAGATCTGTGTCCTGTAAGCATCCCAAAATGCTTCTTCATCACCCGAAAGAGGTTTCTTTTGTTTTATAACTACAACCCCTAAACGTAATTTGCTACCAATAAGAGGATAAAATGTATATTCAGTCGAGGGGAGGGTATCAGTAAATCGGCCAGCTTCTCTGGAATGCTGAAATGACCATTCGGCAATACTTAGCTCCGGATCAGAAAGGTTCAAAGAGTTTTCTGGTCTTACCAGTTTATCCAATACGTTGTTTCCACCCTGAAGGATAATTGAACAATCAAGTCTGGAATACTTCCTGATGTACTTAACGGATGTTCTTATGACCTCATCAATACCAGATGTTATTGACAATTCTCTTGTCAACTGGTACAATGCATTTGTTCGTAATTCTCTTTCTCTGGTAAGTCTTTCCTGTTTCCTGACCCTTGATGTCATTACTCCTCCTATGAGGGCTATAATAAAATACATCATAAGCATTAATACATCTTCAAGTTTGCCAACATGAAGAGTAAATGGGGGCGGTATAAAGAAGAAATCCCATATTAAGGCGCTCAATGCCGCAGAAAGCAAAATAGGTCCTATTCCTACAAAAAGTGCAAGAATTGAAACCGTAAATAATAATGCGAATGCAACAATCTGGTAACCAATGTACTCCTTTAGCGGGTAAAAAATAACAGCAGTCAGAATGGTGAATAAAGCTGATATAATATACTGGGAGAATCCTGAAGTGAATCCTGGCATGCCAAAGTACCTCATGTATTGGTTATCTTCAGATTGATTTGATCCTAATACATAAACATCAATATTACCACTGTACTTAATCAGCTTATTTATAAAATTTCTTAGGATAAAATATGACCATAGATTCCAGTATCTTGGTTTGCTGACAATGATATGAGTAATGTTTTCTCTTTGGCTGATATCCAGAATAGTCCTTACAAGATCATTACCTGAAGTAGTTATGAATTCGGCCCCAAGCTGTCTTGCAAGGTTTATATTTTTATTCAGTTGTTCCTGTTGATCTGGAGATAGTTTTCTTGTTGATTCGATATAAACGGTCAGGAGAGTTGCTCCCATCGTGTATGAAAGATTTTTTGCCCAACGAAGAAGTTTAGCT
>JAPLEC010000439.1 GCA_026391515.1 Bacteroidia bacterium
GTTTTATCTGTTCGGCCAGCTTATGAACCTGTTTGTTGTGGTCTTTGTCAACCGGATTTTTTGGATTATCAAATATATAATACCCTAAAAATTCCCTTCTTGTTTTTTCACCTGTTTCCAGGTTTGAAATTGCCGGGTAAAAGTCCAGATAAAGGGTTTGCCTATTCTTTGAAATCGGCTTTTGTCTAAGTGTTACTTTTATTGCCATAGCTGACCTTATTAATTTGTACCTCGTCTTAATTTGTACCTCAAGGTACAATGAAGGTACAAACATAAACGAAACAAACAACTAATAACAATAAATATTTATCAACATCATAATTCAGGAATAATGACAATTTGCGTGATTATACGGGCTTGTTATCTATTTTTTACGGGTTTATTTTGTGCCGGTTTGTTTTTATACCAGAAAAAATATTCCTTCTGACACTTCTTTTCTTCCGGTTTTCTTGCAACATAAACTTTCTTACCTGTGTATGGGTCAAAACCTGTATAATATATAAGTGTTGAAAGTGTCATAGGTGTAGGAGTGAAATCCTGTACCTGTTCAGGCCTGATTCCCAGGCTTTTAACTTCATTTGCAAGCTTTCTCATATCGTCATCCGTACATCCCGGATGAGAGGAAATGAAATAAGGAATGATCTCATAATTCAATCCTTCACGTTTTATGACAGCATCGAACCTGTTTTTTAGCTTCCTGAATAATTCGAAGGGAACTTTCCGCATGAGATTCAAAACTGCCGGATCTGTATGTTCCGGTGCAACTTTTAACCTGCCCGAGACATGGTTTGTAATCAGCTCATTAAGATATTCATTTTCAGCTCTTCCGGCATTTTTGTTCCATTCAGTGAAAAGTAAGTCGTACCTTATACCGCTTCCAATGAAAGCTTTTTTTATACCATGCATCCTGTTCACTTTTTTATAAAGAGCGGTCAGTTCCGCATGATTAGTTCCGAGATTTGAACAGACTGACGGCCAGATACAGGATGGCCGGGAGCATTTCCGGCAGAGATCCATATTCTTCCCTTTCATGCGGTACATGTTTGCGGACGGACCTCCGAGATCGGATAAATATCCTTTAAAATCAGGTAGTTGCGAGATTTTTTCAATTTCTTTCAGGATAGATTTTTCGGACCGGCTTACGATCTGCTTTCCCTGGTGAGCAGCAATGGCACAAAAGCTGCAACCGCCAAAACAACCTCTGTGAATGTTCACCGAGAACTTGATCATTTCGTAGGCCGGGATAACACCTTTTTTTGCATACCTTGGGTGAGGTTTGTACATGTAAGGAAGATCGAACGACCTGTCGGCCTCTGCTTCTTCCATTGCTGGAAAAGGAGGATTAATAATCACATTTAGATTCTCACAAGATTCAATAAGCCTGGCTGATTCTATTTTATTTGATTCCTTTTCAAATGTCACAAAATTCTGTGCAAATACCTTCTTGTCTGACAGGCACTTCTCATAGGAATTAAGAGTCAGGTCCTTCCACATTTTTTGGTGCGGGATCTCTACATCAAAATTTAAAACGATGGCAGTCTGAGGTACTGTTTTTAGCGAAGTAAACGGGACACCTTTTTGCAGCAGCCTCATTATTTCCCTGACCGGCTGCTCTCCCATTCCATAGATCAGCATATCAGCTCCGCTGCTTATCAATATTGATGGTTCAAGCTTGTCTTTCCAGTAATCGTAATGGGTCAATCGCCTCATTGAGGCTTCTATTCCGCCAATGACTACCGGCACATCAGGGAATATTTCTTTCAGGATTTTTGTGTAAACTATCGTAGGGTAATCGGGTCTGAAACCTGCTTTACCGCCTAGGGTATATGCATCATCAGATCGGAGGCGGCGCGCTGCTGTGTAATGGTTCACCATCGAATCCATGTTGCCTGCAGTGACTCCAAAAAAGTATCCTGGCTTCCCCAACTTTTTGAAATCACGCAAATCGTCTTTCCAGTTAGGCTGTGGCACAATTGCAACACGAAACCCTTCATCTTCAATCACCCTTCCTATAACAGCAGTCCCAAATGACGGGTGATCAACATAAGCATCACCGCTGAAGATGATGACATCAATTTCATCCCAACCATAGATTTCAATATCTTTGCTGCTTGTTGGGAGCCAGCTCTTTATGTAATAAATTTCTGACAAGCTAAAGACTCAGACTAACTTTCAAATGTAAATAATGTTTAAGAAACACTGTCAGTTAATTACAGTTTATTGTTCCGGCCTGATTGTTGCAGATATAGATTACTGACAAAATAAATTTCATTTTGTCATTAGATATTTCACTGGGGAATTATTGATGGACATTAAAAAAACCATATTGCAGCATAAGCAGCTTTGCTCACTTGTTTCAGAAAGAAAAATCAAGCAAAGCCTTGATATTCTATCAGATATGATTACCGTAACTTCATCAGGAGATCTGCGTGACGAGTATGAAAACCTGGTAATGACTTACAGGAACATGCTTTCTTATACCATTGAAGGCATTAATGATCCGGAACGTAACAAGGTTTATCTTAAGCTTATACAGTCAATTCTGGAGCTCTCCGACCAGGTAAGACAAGACATATTGTCACATAATTCTGGTTGGAATACCTACTGGGTCCAACAGCAGACAGAAAAAGAGCAGAAGCTGACAGGAAAAACAATTATTGAAACTGTCGATGACCTCATGTTCAAGTCAGAGCTCGACGAGTGGCTGAAGCTGAGCAGTGAGATAAATCCGGATCCGGAATCAGAGATGTCGAAGAAGCACAAACAGCTTATTAAGAACATTTTTAATCACTTATGGCTGACAGATTATTATGGTGAGGCAGAAGACAGTCTCCTCAATATTATACTTAAATCCGGTAAATTCAGGTGGTTTGAGTCAAGCATTTTTACGACGGCCATAACACTGAGCTCCTTCAGGGTATGGCAGTCGGAAAAGCTTCTGCACCTGATAAATATTTATGAATCGGGACAGGAACAGATAATGGAGAGAGCGCTTTCCGGGCTTATACTGAATCTGCATTATTATAATGGCAGAGTTCTGCTATATCCTGAGATCACTTCAATGATAAGCAAAATGTCGAAAGCCCCGGGGTTCAGGGAGCATTGCAGGATAATAGTATTACAGACAATAAGGTCGCGTGAGACTGAAAAGCTGAGCAAGAAGCTTCATGAGGAGATACTCCCGCAGGTTGCCAAGCTGAAACCCCAAATTGAAGAGAAGCTCGATCTTGACAATATCCTCCCAAAAGATAAAAATGAGGAGAAGAACCCTGCATGGTCTGAAATGTTCAGCGATTCAGAAGAGATTTTTAAGACCATGGAAGAGCTGACAAAGCTGCAGATGGAGGGAGCTGATGTTTACATGTCGGCATTTGCCAACCTGAAGCATTTTGATTTTTTCAAGGATTTCCAGAACTGGTTTGTACCATTCTATCCCGATCATGAGGTTGTTGACGAGATCTTCAGGGATGAGATTCTTGGACCCGGAACAAATGAGATGGCAGAAGCGATGTATAAAACGCCATTTATCTGTAATTCAGACAAATATTCACTTATTCTGAATCTTAAATATATCCCATCAACGCAGAAAAGTATGATGCTTAAGGTGTTTCGCATGGAGCTTGAAGGTTTACAACAACTGGACGATGAAGATTCAGGGACAGATCCAAACAGGAAATTCAGAACAAACGTTACTCAATACCTTCAGGATATTTACAGGTTTTTCAAGCTTTCTCCCTACAAGAAAGAGTTCGAGGATATTTTTACTGGCAGGCTTGATATTTATAACTCAGAGTTTTTCAGGCTTACATGTAATGCACCAGAAGCTGAAGCAGGGCTTGCTGATTATTTTTTCAGCAAAGACTTTTATGAGGATGCTCTTTCACTTTACCTGAAGCAGGTTAAAGATAAGCCTGATGATACACAGTTGTATGAAAAGATCGGATACTGCTTCCAGGAAAATTCTGATTATGAAAGCGCTCTGAAATATTATTTAAGAGCTGAATTGATAGAAAGAAAAGCATGGACTATCAAGAAAATCGGATTATGTCTGCGCAGGCTTGGAAGAAACGAAGAAGCTCTTGAGTATTATCTCCAGGCCGGGGATATGGAGCCTGAAAATATACACACTGCAATAATGACAGCCCATTGTTATCTTGATCTGAAAGAATATGAGCAGGCACTGAAGCATTACTTCATGGTTGAGTATAAAGATCCTGGTAATATCAAGATACTCAGGCCAATAGCATACTGCTTTTTTGCACTCAGGAGGTTTGACGATTCTGAAAAATATTATGAGCGGTTGTCAGCAGGCAAACTGAATGCTCACGATCTCATCAATATGGGTCATTTAGCATTGTGTAAAGGGAAAAAGAAGGACGCTATTGACCTTTACAAGCAGAGTATAGTCAATGGAGAAATAACTAAAGAAAAATTTATGGCTGTTTTCTCTGAAGATCGTACTTTACTGGTTTCGCTTGGGGTAAATCAGGATGATCTTCCTATTTTGCTTGATTTTCTTTTATTTACTATCGGGTAATTTGTTTGTATCGGGCGGAGGGAGAGGTGGTCTCTCTCCCGGAGGCATTGGCCTTTCATCACGGGAGGGTCTGCCTTCACGCATACCAGGTCGCATACCACGGAAATTTGAAGAGTCATCCCTGTTTCTTCTGTTTTGTCTTATCATCTCCTGCCGGCGTTCATCCATCTCCTTAAGCCGGGCCAGCTGTTCCTTTGTAAGCTTGGAGTCAAGCTCTTTTCTCATCTCTTTTATATTTGAATCAAGCTCCTTCCGCAGGTTATTCTGAAGCTCGCTGTTCATCTTTGCATATTTATCGAGGATCTGCACAATCTCGGCTTTCTGCTTCTCGTCAGGCTGAATTGTTTTAAAGAATCCTTCTCTGAAACGTTCTTCAGAAAAATATAATCTTACCGGTTTTAGTCTATTTAATCTAATCTGTGCAGAGGTAAGCATACCAAGGATAAAACCTATCACGAGGGTTAATAAAACTAATAGAATTGGTTTTGCTTTCATGTTCATTTAGAAATTAATTACCTGTTAAAAGGCAAACGATACTTTCATCATAGGTATCACCTAAACCAAGGAATGAATTAATTGAAACAGATCCTTCCATCAGGAATATTGATATTAGAAGTATAACTATTGCAGCGACTCCGGTAAATGCAATCCGGCAGAATACATAGTTCATGCTTTTAACAAATTCTATTTCCCGGGTTACTGTTGAGGAGGCTGAAAATATTTTATCTATCACTTTATCAGTGAATCCATTACTGAACTTGTAAGAGACACCTTCTTTTTCAAGCTTTCCGGCGATCTCTTCAGAATCAGAGTTGGCATTCAAAGATCCGATAATAAGTTTTTTTAAATCGGGGGTTTTCATAATTTATAATTTATCCAAAATATCTTTTAATTGTCCCTGGGCTCTTGATAGCCGGGAAAGAACTGTTCCGAGAGGAAGGTCAAGGATTTCTGCTGTCTCTTTTGTTGAGTACCCTTGTAACATCCTCATTGCCACAATAATCCGGAACTTTGGTTCTAATCTCATCAGGGCTTTATTTACAATTTCTGATGCTTCACGTTTTTCTTCACTATCAAAATCTGCAACTTCATATTCATACATTTCATTATTCCCTTTTTGCGAGAACATTGAAAAGAACCTTTTTCTTCTTTTTATTTCATTCAGGGTAAGGTTTATTGCAATTTTCTGAATATATGTTGACAATTTTGCCTCTCCCCTGAATTCAGACAGCGAATAATAAAGCTTAATAAATACCTCCTGTCCGATGTCTTCCGCAAACACTGAATCTCCAAGCATTCCTTTTACTGTGCGGGCAACCATTTTCTGGTAACGGTTTACAATCTCTCCGAATGCAAGCTTATCGCCTTCAATGGAAGCCTTAACCAGATCAGTGTCGTCAGTTTGCCTGTACGATTCATTCATTATTATTCAACTTATAGACAACAAGCCGAGAATAAATATTCCCGATTGTTAATTTTTATTAACATAAGTATTTTTCATTATGAACTTAAATGCCAGAGACAAACGGTTATTACTGACCCGGACTAGTCTCTGTCTCTAATTTAACCTCATAATCTTTTGTATATCGGATTGGAAAGAGTTTCTGATTTTCGAAACCGTCATTTATACTTTTGCGTCGAAAATCAAATTCTGTCTCAAGCAGGTCGGGATTATGTATTTCAGGATGTGAAATGAAGTCCTTTCCATGGATAGCCAATCCGCTCAGAAAATAGTATGCCACATCGTACCCCAGCCAGGAATAGCTGAGCTCTGACGGTTCAGTCAAAAATTTCTGCCTGAAATCGTCATTGAATTTTTTGACATCTCTTCTGGAATAATCGATCCAGTAAGGAGAATAAATAAGGATATCGAGATCGAAAATGAATTTTGGTTCAAGATTTTCAAGACCACGCAAAGAAGGATAACCAAATACTTTTACAGGAAATTTTCTTGATAACCCATGTATTTCCTGGAGTGTTTCACTAATAACAGGACCCTCCTCAGAAGCAATAATTATAATATTGTCTGTTTTGGAGGAAAGAGCATGCTCAAGCCGGTTAATGGAATCATTATCAAAAGCTGATCTGCTGTAATAGAGAAATTCCTTAAACTTAATTTCTTCAAATGGAAGCCTGTTACTAAGTTCATTAATAATCTTTTCCTTAAAAGTCTTTACATCCGGATCGACCCCTGCACTATCGGCATGGATAAATACAAAATTCTTGTCGTAATACTCACTTACTTTTTTGGCAATTGTATTTTGTGGCACTTCAATTGACGAATTAGCTACGAACAGATTCGGATTATTGATCAGAGCCGTATTATTGAAAAGCGGCACAGGAGAAACAACAGGTATACCAAGGGAATCTGCATAAGATGCCATTATTGACAGGTTGTGTGAGTAAACCGGCCCGATTATAAGATCCATTTCTGCCAGATTGCCACGATTGATGAGTCTTGTCAGCTCTAATGTATCACTCTTAATATCATATACATGCAGATTAACATCCATGCCCAGGGTGCGCAGAGTATCCACTGCAAGAAGTATCCCTTCATACATTTCTATAAATCCGATGGTACGCGGATAGATCCACTCCTCAGAGCGGTTAATTATTTTGTATGCCGGTTTACCTTTGACAATTTTTGAAGAATCAATATCTGTCCTGACTGCGTTTTCTCTCAGATAAAACGGAAGAAGAACTGCAACATCAAATGAGCCTTTCAGGTTTCTTACAGGTGTATAACCTGAAGGTCTCTGCCAGAGAACAACAGGTTGCTCAACTACTGCTTTTACAGTATCCGCAGCCGGAGCAACATTGACAATCGGCTGAACTGCCTTAACAACAGGAATCCTTATATAATCACCAACCTGCGGAAACCTGATATTCCTGTTTTCTTTCCTTAATTCCCTTACAGATAATCCATATTTTTCTGCAATTGAGGCAAGTGATTCACCTCTTACAACTTTATGAAAGATATGATCTGAATCCTGAACAGCAAATTCCTGCCTGTCGGTCATGAATTCTCTCTTTGGTACAGCAATTTCAGCACCTACAGGCAGCTTTGTAATATCGATGCCAGGATTGCTGGAAATAATTTCATTTTCAGATACACCATAAGACTTTGCAAGAAAATAGACTGTTTCTCCCGGCTGAAGCTTATGATAAATGTATTTGACCTCATCCCTTCTGGTTCTCGGTGTAGTTTGTTGTTGCTGAGTGTTTTCAGAGACTTCCCGTACAGGTATTCTCAAGGCCTGTCCTTCATTTAATCCATAAACAGCCGGAGGATTTTCCTTTATAAGCTCCTCGACTGTTATGGCATAAGCTTTTGATATTGAATAAGCTGTTTCACCTTTTTTTACAATATGAATGTAATATGGTGTCCCTGAAATAATTACCTTGTCTTTAGATCGCTCCACAACAACCTGCGACCATGCAGGCAGTAAAAAAGTCAGGACAATTAATGTTGACAGAAAAGTTCTTATGCAGATCTTAGTTTTCATTACAAAAGTTATTTCAATGTAGACAGGAACCGCCTGCAATTTGTCTCTATCCTCTCACTGACATTAGTAATATCGGCTCTGATAAATTTTTCACCTGTTATTTTTTCATAAAGTTCAATATATCTTTCGGATATTTCATTTACAAAATCATCTGACATTTCTGGCACCTTTTGTCCCTCCTGTCCCTGAAATCCGTTTGCCATCAGCCATTCTCTTACAAATTCCTTTGACAGCTGTTTCTGTTGCAGGTTTTTATCAAACCTTTCCTGGTAGCCGTCAGCATAAAAATAACGGGAAGAATCAGGTGTATTTATTTCATCAATAAGATAAATCTTACCATCCTTTTTCCCGAATTCATATTTTGTGTCAACAAGAATCAGGCCATGTTCTGCGGCAATTTCCGACCCTCTCATAAATACCTCCATTGAATATTTCTCAAGAAGGTCATATTCCTTTTCGGGTATCAGCCCTCTTTTAATAATTTCTTCACGCGATATATCTTCGTCATGATGTCCGTGCTCGGCTTTTGTTGTCGGCGTAACAATGGGTTTTGGAAAACGCTGGTGCTCCTTCATGCCATCAGCAATTGGAATGCCGCAAATTTCCCGTGCACCCGCCTTGTAGGTGCGCCACGAACTGCCTGTAAGATAGGCTCTTACAATCATTTCAACAGGATATGGTTTACAGATATGACCTATGGTCACTGTGGGATCGGGTGTGGCAATTTTCCAGTTTGGAACAATATCACACGTCGCATCGAGAAATTTTGCGGCTATCTGGTTCAAAACCTGGCCCTTATATGGTATTCCTTTTGGAAGAACAACGTCAAATGCCGATAACCTGTCGGAAACTACCATTAGAAGGTATTTGTCGTTAATATTATAAACATCCCTCACTTTTCCCTTGTAGATGCTTTTCTGTCCCGGGAATTTGAAATCTGAACTAAGAATTGTTTTTGCCATATAAATACTAAATGTAGTTTACATAATACAATTTCCCCCTTAGTGCACTTAGTGATTTCCCTTAGCGTCCTTTGTGGTTCAATTTTTTAACCACAAAGGGCACAAAGTGCGCACTAAGGACACAAAGGATTTCATGCTAACCTGCCTGGAGGCTTTTGCCGCCATTCTCTTCGTTCTCGTAAGCTTTTACTATCTTCTTCACCAGCTTATGTCGAACTATATCACGTTCATCAAATTTAATTATCGAAACTCCCTCAATTCCTGAAAGGATCTGCATTGCCTGGAGCAGACCCGATTCACTTTTCTTTGGCAGGTCAATCTGAGTCGAATCGCCCGTCATTATGAATTTTGAATTTACACCCATTCTTGTCAGGAACATCTTCATCTGGCTGATTGTAGCATTTTGTGCTTCATCGAGAATTACAAATGCATTTTCAAGGGTTCTTCCCCGCATAAAAGCCAGCGGAGCTATCTGAATGGTTCCATCTTCGAGCCATGTTTCAAGCTTTTTAAATGGCAGCATATCGTGCAATGCATCATATAAAGGCTGCAGATATGGATCAAGCTTCTCTTTCATGTCTCCAGGCAGGAATCCCAGTCTCTCTCCTGCCTCAACTGCAGGACGGGTGAGGACTATTTTCTTCACCTCTCTCTCCTTTAATGCCCTGACAGCCAGTGCTATAGAAGTATAAGTTTTACCGGTTCCTGCCGGTCCGTCTGCAATGATGAGGTCGTTGATTTTATAATCGCTGACCAGAAGCAGCTGATTCACAGTGCGTGCCCTGACAGGCTTTCCACTGATGCCGAAAACAATAACTTGCTCAAAATCGCCATTGGACGCTGATTTCATGTGCTCAGCATCGAAGAAATATTTTTCAATATCCTGTTCGTCAATACGATGAAATTTCTGATAATACTCGATCAGACCATTGAATTTTTCTGCAAAAATTGTTATCTCAGACTTCTCTCCCAAGCATTTGATTTCATTGCCCCTTGATAGTATTTTTATTTTCGGGAAAAAGCTGCGGATTTTATCAAGCAATGAATTGTTGGTGCCTAAAAAAACGACAGGATCAATATCCTCAAGGAAAATTACAATCTCAGTCATTCAGGATCAAACTAATTAACTTATTTTCTCCTTCATCATTATTAACCGCAAACACTGCAAAAGTTCATAAAAAATGATTCCGTTATCACCACAAAGTAAGTTTATTTTTCTTTAGAAGATTATCTTTGTCTCAAGTTTTTTCCCTATGCCCGTTATTACATTGACAACAGAATGGAAGCCAGAAGATATCTATCACGGTATCATAAAAGGTAAGCTCTGTAATATGTGTCCCGGTATTACAATTATTGATAATGCCTGCAGCATCCCTGCATTCAATATTGCACATGCATCTTTTGTAATCAGAAATACTTACAGTAATTACCCGAAAGGAACAATACATATAATATGTGTCCATTCTGAGGCAGTTAAGGGTCAGGATTACCTGATTGTAAAGGCGAAGGAGCACTTTTTTATAGGCACAGACAATGGGATTTTCAATCTGATTCTTAATTCTGATCCCGATGAAGTTGTTAAGATCGATCACAAAGACAGCTCTGATGAGCTTGAAGTTTTTGCTAAAGCTGCTTCAGAACTGGTATCGGGGAAAAAGCCATCGGACCTTGGAAAACCTATTAAGAATATCAGTGAGAGAATCCCTTTAAGAGCGACTATTGATAAAGATGTCATAATTGGCAGTATTATTTTTATCGATTCATACGGCAATGCAATTTCCAATATTACCAAAGAGGTTTTTTACAGGGTTTTTGAAGGAAGAAATTACCGTATTCTTATTCAAAGCAACAAAAACTTTACTGAAAATATCTTGCAAAAATACAGCGATGTGCCTGTAGGTGAGATGCTTGCAAGGTTTAATTCTCTCGATTTGCTCGAAATAGCAATTAACGGAGCAAACGTATCTGAATTACTGAGTCTTAATGTCGGGTCTGTAGTACGTATCGATCTGGCGAACAAAGCTGCCTCACCAAACCGTCTTTTTTAAATCCAGCTAATGATGAATGATATAAAGAGAAGTGCAGAAGAGTTTGAAAAACTCCTCAATATTATTAATAAGCTCAGGGCAACCTGCCCCTGGGACATGAAACAGACCAATGAAAGTTTACGGAAACTGACTATTGAAGAGACTTATGAGCTTGCCGATTCAATATTCTCTAACGACGATGATGGGATCAGAAATGAGCTTGGTGACCTGATGCTTCATATTGTATTTTATGCAAAGATAGGCTCTGAAAAAGGCGCTTTTACCATGACAGATGTATTAAAAGGGATAAATGAGAAGCTCGTTTACAGACACCCGCATGTATTTGGTGATGTCAAAGTTTCCGGTGCGTCGGAGGTTGAAAAAAACTGGGAACATTTAAAAATTAAAGAGAATAATGGATATAAACCGGTTCTGTCAGGAGTTCCTTCATCATTACCGGCTATTGTCAAAGCCAACAGGGTACAGGAGAAGGTCAGAGGCGTCGGATTCGATTGGGAGAAGCGCGAACAGATATGGGATAAAGTGATGGAAGAGATTTCTGAGCTTAAAAATGAAGTCGATGATCATAATGCTGAAAGAATTGAATCTGAGCTGGGAGATGTTATGTTCTCATTAATTAATGCTTCACGGCTTTATAACATCGATCCTGAAGCAGCTCTCGAAAAAACTAATAGAAAATTTATTAAACGGTTTAATTACCTTGAGAAAGAGACAATTCTGAAAGGAAAATCTCTGCACGATATGAGTCTCGATGAGATGAATGTGATCTGGGAGGAGGCGAAGAAGGAGGACGATATGGCTAGCGCGGATTTGTAATCCGTGCTTATTTTCTGGCACCGATTGCAAATCGGCGCCAGCGTCAGCAAGGCAGGGGGATCGGGGGGCTAACTAAAAATATAACTCAATAATTGATAAATCACTTTCGCGGCAACAAAATCCGGTGTTTTATTGTTTGGTGAAGGGCATAATTCAACTACATCAAACCCTACAATATTTCTCTTTTTTGCGACATCCCTGAGGAAATGCATGAGCTCATAATAATCAGGGCCTCCGGGTTCTGGTGTCCCGGTTGAAGGCATTAATGACGGATCAAAAACATCCAGATCAATAGTAATATAAACGTTCCTGGAAAGCATTTCAACTGCCTTTTTATAAAGCTTCTTATCGTAATAGAGTTCATGCGCATAAAAGATCCTTTTTTTCTTGACAAAAGGCAGCTCTTCCACCCACATGCTCCGGATTCCTACCTGCACCAGAGGGGCAAATTCACGGACTCTTGCCATTGCACATGCATGGTTGAACCGCGACCCTTCATAATCCTGCCGGAGATCTGAATGAGCATCGAGCTGAAGCACTGAAAAATTTTTATAGCGTTCCGAAAAGGCCTTTATTGACCCGATACTTACTGTATGATTTCCACCGACAATCACAGGAAACTTCTTTTCCCTCAGAAGCTGTAAAGTCTTATCATACACAGCGTTAACAAGTGATTCCGGTGAACTTTCTTCAACAATCGGGTTAATTGTATGAATACCTTTCAGATGAACCTGGGTTTCTGTTTCGACATCATAGAATTCGAGATTCGGTGATGCTTCCATGATGGCATCAGGACCTTTGTCGGCCCCTTTCATCCAGGTGCTGGTTTCGCCGTAAGGCACAGGGACTATGATAATGTCCGATCCGGCATAATCATAAATAATTTCTGCACCACCGAAATTCATATCAGGCTCTGATCTTTTATTTTGTCTTTGGTTTTGAAGGCTTCTTTTTTGGAACCGTCTTATCTTTTTTGGCTTCAGCTGCCTGTTTTTTAGCAGCAGGCTCTTTCTTCCCTTTGGACTCTTTCTTTGCTTCAGGTTCTGCTGGTTTGGCAGCTTCCGCCGGCTCTGCAGTCTTTTCAGGTTCTGCAGCCTTTTCAGGCTCTTCCTTAACCAGCATGTTCAGCTTCTGAAGAATATTGTACCACTGAACGAGCTTTTTAATATCACTTACATAAACCCTGTCTTTATCATATTCAGGTAAAACCTCGTTTAAATAAGCTTTAAGCTTTTCAGGGTCAGCTTTATAATCTATTGCAGGTCCGCCGTTTTCTTTATCGAAAATGAGATCAAAAACCTTTCCAAGAGGTGTATCTTCCTTCTCGGTAAAAATAGAAATCTCTTCAAGCGAGCTTACTTTTGCTGAACTAAAAGCACTGCTTCTTTTCTTTGTCTCGAGATGCTCAACAATAATTGAATTTTTTCCCTGGGCAATAAATTTGAATAGCCCGGACTCTCCTGAAATCGACATTATATCTTTTAGAACCATTGTAAATGTTTTGTATGCAAATTTAATTTTTGTATTCGAATGTCGGATTTAATAAACAGATTTTTTAACGGGAATCAAGGCATATTTCTCTCTTTTTTAATTTTCTCATAAGCTTCATTTACCTTTTTAAACTTCTCATCGGCAGCTTTTTTGTAATCTTCGCCAAGGTGACTGACTTTATCGGGATGGTACTTCATTGCCATTCTCCTGTAAGCTTTCTTAACCTCGTCATTTGAAGCTGATCGTTCGATTTCAAGGATTTTGTAGGATGAATCTGTCTCAGGGACAAACATATTCTTTATTGAAACAAAATCGGTGGATGAGATTCCGAGGTACCCTGAAATTTTTTCAATTACATCTAATTCAGACGGATGTGCCACACCATCGGCAAGGGAAACATTAAAAAGAAGGTGAAGCAGCTGGAGCCGTGAAGAATAATCCATATTCCTGGCAATCTGCTGGCTGACATCTTTCAGAGGTATATCCTTATTTAACAGGTCTCTCAGTATTATTGTTGCCTGAGCGGCGGAAGAGCTTCCGAATTGTCTGATAAAGAATTGTTTAACATAATCAAGTTCTGATTTAACAACCTTTCCGTCGGCTTTCATTACAGCAGCAATCAGAACTAAAAGGCTTACTCCAAAATCACCCGGTGTAGTACTGTAATCAGATGAAGAGTATGCTGAAGTGGTAACTGTTGCACTATCGATCACCGAGCCGACAATAAATCCCAACAGACCACCTATTGGTCCTCCCATTGCGAAGCCAAGACTTCCTCCAAGCCATTTTCCAAACCGTCCCATATTTAAAATCAGGTATTTAAGTGATCAATCAGGTCTTCGTGTATTCTCAGGATAACAGGAATTATCATTGCATTTTCAGAATTATTAATTACATAATCTGACATTTTTATCCTGGTTTCATCATCCATCTGATTTCTGATTCTGTCCAAAACCTGGTCTCTTGTAAGCTCCTTGCTTTGCATAACTCGTTGGATTCTTTCCTCGACAGGAGCTATAATTGTTGCGACCCTGTCGACTAGAGATGAAGCACCGCTTTCAAAAAGAATAGCATTTTCCATGATTACATATGGAGCTTTCTGAAGTTCAGCCCATTGCTTAAAACGCTCAAAAACGACCGGATGTACTAAAGTGTTTACTTTTTTAAGACATTCCGGATCATTAAAGATAAGAGAAGCGAGTCGAGACCGGTCAAGAGTGCCTTTAGTAAAAAGGTTTTTGCCGGCAATTCTATTTATCTCTTTTTTAATACGGCTGTCACTGTTCATTATCTTCTGAGCTTCAGGGTCAGCTGAAAAAACCGGTATTCCCAGGACATTAAATACTCTGCAGACTGAAGTTTTTCCGCTGCCAATACCTCCTGTAATTCCAAGTTTCATTCCTGGTTTCCTGAACTCATTCATTTGTTTTGATAACTAAATAATACCTGATCGTTAGAACCTTTACGCCATTGTGCCTTTGCGCTTCTACACCTTTTATTCTATTTTAATGAGAAGAAAAGAGTATCAGGTTTGATCGATGTTATCTTACACACGGATTTCAATTGTGAATTAAAGCCCGATACAAGACCTGAAGTAACTAAATAATAATCAACTGATTTACTATTCTGTACGTGTCTGTAATTTACTTTCGAAAAATCAATTATAACCGGTGCATTATTCCCTGTTATTTTAAACTTCAGGATAGAATAGCCGGGTCCTTTGAGGAAAAGGTTCAGCCGCGATGGAAGATCCTTGTTTATTTCCTTGTTTTTCGGAATATTAGCATATTTAACAGGGTATCTGATATCAGTTTCCAGTTCTTTTCCGAGCGAGTTGAGATACCAGAAAACAAAGGAAAGAAAAAGGAAGAAAGCAAAAACCAAAACATTCTTGTTAATTATGCTTACTCCCTTTCTGTTAAGGTTTCCCGACCGTGTATCATCCTTGTTATCCACAGGGGATCAGATATACAGCATTTAACTTTGTTCCTCAGAAGCAGGATCCTTAAGCAAAGCACTCTTATCAACTTTAAGCTTGACATCTCCACCTGCATCCAACATAACATAGTTATCTTTTATCTCAGTTATCCTGCCATAAATTCCACCATTGGTAATAACTTTGTCGCCCTTCTTCAGTGAATTCCTGTAATTTGTCATATCTTTTTGTTTCTTCATTTGTGGTCTTATCATAAAGAAATAGAATACAACAAAAAGAAGAAGCAGCGGTATTAAAGTAACCCATGTGTTACCCTTACCTTGAGTAGAGCCGGCTGGCTGGCCCATTAATAATAAAAAAGCAAAATCATTCATCGTTAAGTTTATTTATTGTTAGTATTATCTGTTACTTCTGCTGTTATTCTTAGCAATGTCTGGGGCACAGTTGCGTTTGATTTCACAATTATCGTTTTTGACTGTTTACCCTTTTTCCCTGAAGTATCAAAGACTACTTCAAGAGTTCCGGTTTTTCCCGGAGGAATAGGTTTTCTGTTATATTTAGGAATTGTACATCCGCAGGAAGCAGTAGCAGAGTTTATCACCAGATTACCGGTACCTGTATTTTGAAAACTAAAGATACACCCAACTTTTTCACCTTCATTTACATTGCCGAAGTTATGTTCGACTTCGGTAAAGCTGATAACAGCTTTCCCGGTATCACTGATCTGAGAATTGGCATTTCCTTCTCCCCTGTTTGATCTTCCTCCGCATCCTGCTATTAACAGGATAAGAGTAATCATATAAATTGTCAGACACTTTTTCATCAGTTCTGATTTATGCAATTATTTACCGCTGTTTGCTTCACCCATAAGTCCACGGCCGGATTTGCTAAATTGCTTCTTTTCGCGGAGCTCCTTAATTATATTATCAAGAATTCCGTTGACAAATGTACTGCTTTTTGATGTACAGTAGTACTTGGCTATTTCGATATATTCATTAAGAGTCACTTTAACAGGAATTTCCGGGAATTCCAGCACTTCTGTAATAGCAAGCAGCATAACAAGAACATCCATGAGAGCAATTCGTTCGACTTCCCAGTTCGTTGTATTTCTGTCAATCAGTTCAGAACATTTTTTTGTATTAAGGATTGTCTTTCTGAATAACAATTTTACAAACTCTTCATCTTCTTCATTCTTAAACAAAGGCATCAGCTTTATCTTGTCCCCTGGGCCGGATTTGAATTTTTTAAGTGTTTTTCCGATCATTACAAGAACAAATTCCATGTCATCATTCCAGTAAATACTTTGTTCTTCAAGGCAATTCAGAAGCTCTTCTGAATTTGAAAATAGTTCAGTTATAAGCCTGATTATGAATTTTTTATCACTCTGATAATTATTTTCTCCGGAGTTCATATATTCCAGATAAGTTTCCCATGATGTCATTTTACCATAAAGAAGCCTGGGAATATGCGAATAATTTATCCATGAGAGTTTTGAAACGGAAATATATTTTTTAAAGGAAAGGTTAGATCTCAGTTGTGAAATAACCCTATTATCTATGAAGTGTCTGTTTGGATTAAGATCCTCAGGTGTAGGCACCTTTTTACTGAGTGAGTGTTCAATCTTTTCAGAGGCTAAATCAGCGACATCGAGAACAAGCAGCAATATGTAATGATAGAGATCATAAGTCTTTCCGATGCTGAACATCAGCTCTGTTTCCGCTCTGTCCAGATCATCATCTTCTCTTCGGTTAAAAGCATAAAGAGCAATAAGTGCCTTTATGCGTAATAATCTCCTGCTTATCATTAGTAAAGAACCTCTGATTTTACCGGTGCAAAAATACTCTTTTTCCTTTACCATCAAAACCGAATTGCAATATTTCGGGATAAAAAGTGAGCCTATTTTGATTTGAAAAAATAATTGTTACATTTGACAATATAAATTTAAAATCCTAACATTAACCTATTTAGCAATGGAAGAAGCAGCCGTAATAAAAGATGATTTAAACGTGAGTGAGGAAAAGAATCAGAAGGAGGAGATTTTCACCAAGGTTGTACGTGCAGGGAAAAGAACCTACTTCTTCGATGTAAAAGCTACCAGGAAAGATGATTATTATCTTACCATTACTGAAAGCAAGAAGCGCCTGGGTAAGGAAGGAAAGGTATTTTATGAAAAACATAAAATCTTTCTGTATAAAGAAGATTTTGAGAAATTCACGGAAGGATTAAAAGATGCTGTTACATACATAAGTAATGGCAAAAACGAGACTAAAGTTACCGTGCCATCATCAGATAAGAAAGCCGATGAAGTAAATGAAACCCTTACTTCAGAAGAGTTCACAAACATAGAGTTTGATGATCTGGGGAAAAAATGACAGGCTTTTAACAACTGCTCTCCAAATAATACTTCAGGATGTCTGATTATGTTCTCCTTATACTGGGAATTATTCTGATGATTATTGGAATAATTGGTTGTCTGGTTCCGGTTTTACCTGGACCTCCGCTCAGTTATCTCGGTTTATTATTACTTCATTTCTCGAGGTTTGGTCAGTTTACACCAACAGTATTAATTGCATTAGGTGTTGTAACACTTGTAGTTACAGTACTTGATTATTTTGTACCCATCTGGGGTACAAAAAAGTTCGGAGGATCTAAATACGGAATCAGGGGAGCTACTGTCGGCCTTATTATTGGACTCTTTCTCGGGCCTGCAGGAATTGTAATTGGCCCGCTTGTCGGTGCAATCGTAGGGGAGCTTATCTTCAAGGACGATATGAAATATGCTTTGAAAGCAGGTTTCGGAAGCCTTCTGGGTTTTCTTACTGGTATTGGCCTTAAGCTTGCAGCTTCTTTTGTAATGACATATTTTTTTGTAAAGGAGTGGATTGCTTAAACCTCATCCCCCCTTACCCCCTTTCCGCTTTGCGGAAGAAGGGGGAGATACCTAATTAATATACAAAGACTTAGCCCTTCTCCCCTGGGAGAGGAGTTGGGGTGAGGTCAATCTCCCAAGGTTGCTACCATCACTGCCTTGATGGTATGAAGCCTGTTCTCGGCTTCGTCAAAAACTATAGATTGCTTTGATTCAAAAACGTCCTCAGTGACTTCCATTCCATCAAGTCCGAATTTCCGGTAAATCTCCTCACCTACTTTCGTTTCCCTGTTATGAAATGCCGGAAGGCAATGAAGAAACCTGACATCAGGATTTTCGGTTTTCTTAATGACTGACATATTGACCTGATAAGGTTTCAGGAGTTTTATTCTTTCTTCCCACACTGAATCAGGTTCTCCCATCGAGACCCATACGTCGGTATAAAGAAAATCAGCATCTTTAACAGCTTCGTCAACATCCTCTGTAATAAGTATTTTCGCACCAGTCTCTTTGGCAACAGCTCTGCAGGTTGCGACCAGTTCTGCTGATGGCTGACAGGCTTTAGGTGCAGCAATCCTGAAATCTATTCCCATTTTGGCCGATCCGACCATAAGTGAATTCCCCATATTATATCGTGCATCACCCAGATAACATAATATCATTTTATTTAGAGGTTTATCAGAGTGTTCCTGCATAGTCAGCAAATCTGCAAGAATCTGGGTTGGATGAAACTCATTGGTAAGACCATTCCAAACAGGCACACCGGCATATTCTGCAAGCTCTTCGACAATCTTCTGTCCGAAACCCCGGTATTCAATTCCGTCGTACATCCTGCCAAGCACTCTTGCCGTATCTTTCATCGATTCTTTCTGTCCGATCTGCGAACCGCTCGGGCCAAGATATGTAACATTTGCCCCCTGGTCGAAAGCTGCAACTTCAAATGCACATCTCGTTCTGGTTGAAGCTTTTTCAAAGATCAATACAATGTTCTTTCCCTTCAAATATTGCTTTTCATTACCTGTTTTTTTTGCTTTTTTCAAATCTGCTGCAAGTTCGAGAAGACAATTTATTTCTTCTGGTGAAAAGTCCAGGAGTTTGAGAAAATGCCTGTTATGAAGATTTATTTTCATGGTATTATTTTAAACGTGCAAATGTAATATTTCTTGGTTCAAGGTACAAGCTTGCCAGCCGTATCCGCCAACTGGCGGATTATGCACATTATTGCCGGGACGTTAGCAATACTTTACTTTCTTTAATTAATGTCAGTATAATTTTAATCTTTAAAACGAATTATTATGAAAAAAATTGAATCTT
>JAPLEC010000300.1 GCA_026391515.1 Bacteroidia bacterium
GCATTTATATAACTGAATATTTTTAAAATCTATCTGCAAATTTGTCATTCCAGGCGTCAGCGAGGAATCTCCCTGTACATTGTTAAATTCTAACCTGTCATTATCAGGTTTTATGAAAATCATGATGCAAATCAGTGAAAATCATGTAACTTGGGTTATAGTTTTAACGTCTGAACAGGATAATACTTATTACAATGAAAAGTCATATTAATTTCAGTATTGGAAACAGGTGTTCCGGATGGTATTCTTTCTCCCTGGTCTTTATTCTGCTGGCATTATTATTCACTTCATGCACCAGCAAACCTGAACCTTATTCAGTTCTTGAATTTACCGGAAAAACAGAGGTTTATAATTACTCCAAGTATCTTTTCCCGATTATTTATGAATCAGATAGTGCAAATCCGGCAGTTTTGCTGGCCAGCAATGGCGATATTATTGTTTATGGTGAAAATAACTGTCTCTATTACAGGAAGTCTCTTCAAAACAAATTTTCAGTTAAGACTGTAAATAATGCAGGTTTCATTAACGAGAAAATTAATTCAATCACTATTCCTTGTAATGATGCTATGATCCCATGGTTTGAAGAAATGAAATCTGCTGATTTCTCAATGCTTGGGTTTCTGAACTTTGATACAATAATTCCTGAAAGCTATATTCCCTATCTGAACGATATAGCTAAAACCAGACCGGATAATGGTATGGGATATGGAGGAGATCTGGTTGATATAGGCAGAATATTTAAAATCTTCAGTCCGCAATTTATCGTAGGAACAAACCTGTCACAGAAAGACTTTAACATTTTATCAGGCTTAACCAACCTTGAAATTCTTTCAGCATCCTTACATGATTCGGTTTATACAGCTCCTTTACCGGCAATGCCGAAATTAAAACAGCTTATTCTGACTGATGTTAAAAAGAATGCTCTTAATAATGATTTCTTAATTAATAATAAGCAGATAGAAAAATTGACAGTAATGCAATCACGTAAATTCAATTTTTTGATCCTGGAACCTCTTAAAAGCCTGAAGGAATTAATTATTAACGAAGCAGATACAATTGAAAAAATCGATTTAATAAGTAATCATAAACAGCTTGAGTTATTGTCAGTTATCAGTGAGAAATTTCCAAATGATATGTCATTAAAAGAATTGCCCGGTATACGATGGATGACTTTTTATGACAATGCAACACAGGATGGATTTAGCTCGTTTATAGAATCCCACCCCGATCTTGAAGTGGTGGAATTAATCAATAATGATACAATTAAAAGCCTGCAGCCATTATTGAATCTTAAGAAAATCGAGGGACTTATCGTTACAGACAAGCTTACTGACCTTGCCACGGTAAAATCGCTTAAGACTTTAAAATATCTTTCATTGCCTGAGGACATCCTGAATGATACTATTACAAAAGCAGAATTGCAAAAATCATTGCCTGGCACCAGAATAGTCCCTAACCATGGTATCTGTCTGGGTTCAGGCTGGCTTATGCTTATCATTCCCTTTATTCTGTTTTTCAGAGTATTTATCCGGCAAAAACCAGGGAAGGTTCATGATTAGCTTTTCGCTTTCATAAGTCAGAATGATCATAAATAATAGGTATAAATCATTAATCGAAGCTACACTTTGCAGCTTCGCATTAATGGTTTTTTCCTTTTTTATTCATTATAAATTCCCACTTTCTCTGATTTCTTTTGCAGCACTTATGATGCTTGCCTGGTTTTTCAGCAGAAATTTTCAATCACTTTCCGACTTAAAGAATGTAATCGGCAAATCTGTCTCTTTTAAAATCACTATTCTGTTCTGTACTGCAGGTTTTCTGCTGGGCCTCCTGCTTGCAATAATCTACCGCTGGTATCTGGAAATCAACCTGTTTCCGGAATCCATCCATCTGTTTGTAATTGTGGCGGCTCTTATTGGTTGTATTGAGGAACTGGTTTTTAGAGGATTAATTCAGGATTATGTAAAAAACATAAATACTCCATTTTCAATATTGTTCAGTACAATATCGCATACCGGTTATAAATGCTGCTTGTTCTTATCTCCTGCGATTGCAGCAGATATTGATATTGGATTTTTAGCTCTCTGGACATTTGTCGCAGGTATTATTTTTGGTACAATTAAGCATTACTCAAAAAGCATTATGCCATCATTAATTGCACATGCTTTATTCGATATACTTGTTTATGCAGAGTATGCAAATGCCCCATGGTGGGTATGGTAAAAATTATAAACATGGACAGACATCTGAAAAAGTTAATTGAAGGGGGTGAAAACCAAAAACTCGACTTTAAGTATTGCGTTTCTGACAGCAGAAAGATTGCAAAAACATTATCAGCTTTTTCAAACAGCGATGGAGGAATATTGCTTATCGGAGTAAGGGATAATGGCAGTATAGCAGGGATTAAATCTGATGAAGAAATTTATATGGTTGATACAGCAGCGCAGCTCTTCTGCCGGCCAAAAATCTCCTATACCATACAACAATATATGATTGGAGGTAAGACTATATTGGAAGTTGAAGTGATCAAAGGGAATAATAGACCATATCAGGCTAAAGATGAGTACGGGAATTGGCTGACATACTTCAGGCATCATGATCAGAACCTTGTTGCAAATAAAGTATTACGTCAGGTCTGGAGAAAAGAGGAAAAGGGATCCGGTGTACTGGTAAAATTCGGTAAAGTTGAAAATTCTCTGATGGATTATCTGGCGAAAAATGGATCAATTACATTATCAAAGTTCAGGAAAATGGCAAAGATTTCACCTTACAGAGCTGAATCAA
>JAPLEC010000064.1 GCA_026391515.1 Bacteroidia bacterium
GTGATATTCTTGAAGCTCACGGCACTTTTGGCAAGATTATTAAGATTAACGGCGCGGATTTTGTCATTGAAGGTAAAGATGAGGTAGAAAGAATCATTAAAGTAGATGAAAATACTGTCATTAGAAGCTTCAGAAACATGAATTCTTCTCTTAAACTTAGCGATTTAAAGATCGGCGATTATGCAGTGATTATCGGATCAGCCAATGAAGAAGGTCAAATAGATGCTCAATTTATTCGAGTCTTAAATTCTTTGTAATTTTTTCTTTTATTATTATGTTATCTTTTATTAAAAAAATTTTTCAGAAGAAAATCATTGTGGTCATAGGTTTAATAACTATTGTTTTAGCTGGATATTTTGGTTATAAAGCTTTTACTAATCAAAATAAAGAAACAAGATATGTGCTTACGCAGGTTAAAAAAGGCGATATTTCAGTATCTATTTCTGGAAGTGGTCAAATCTCTGCCTCTAACCAGGTTACTTTGCAACCAAAAGCATCAGGGAATTTAGTCTATCTTGGAATAAAAAATGGACAATTTGTAAAAGCTGGAACTTTATTAGCGAAGATTGATGCAACCGATGCGCAAAAAACAATTAGAGACGCTGAGTTGAGCTTAGAATCAGCTCAACTTTCTTTAATTCAAGCTCAGGGAACTTCTTCTACTGATTAGAAAAGCCTAAAGGGGCAAGCGCTTTCTTATATGTCTACTGCTTTGAATAATACAAAAAATATCATTAATAGTTTTCAAGATATCTTTTTTACTGATATTTCTGACCAAAATGTTAGTTCGAAATATTTAATTGAGCATTATAGCCATACGGTGAAATATTATGCGCAAGATGACGTAGATTACAATACAGTTATTAGTAATAATTTCGATACTATCAAAAAAGAAAACAATATTAATCTTTCTCTTTTTTCACATCTGAGCCAAGACTCAAATTTAGAAGACATTGAAAATGCCTTAAATCAAATCACCGAGACAACAAAAATAGTAAATGACAGCGTTCACTTGGGTTATCAATTATTAAATAGATATGAAGCAATATTAAACGATAATAATCTTACTTCTAATATTAATGTTCGCAATGTAACCACAGACGAAAATACAGTAGCCACTTATGTAACTTTAGTAGATTCAAATACGACCAGTCTTTTTAGCATCCAAAAGTCTATTAACAACTTCAGTGATAATTCATCTAGCGCTACCCCTTTTAGTATTCAATCTTTACAACTTGCCTTGGAACAAAAAGAAAACGTCTTAAAAGATGCCAAAGAGAAATTAAAAGATTATTATGTTTATGCTCCTTTTGATGGCGAAATTTCTCAATTAAGTGTTAGTAACGGAGATACTGTTTCTTCAGCTACTAGTTTAGCTGTTTTGATAACTGACCAAAAAATTGCAGAAATTTCTTTAAATGAAATTGATATGGCAAAAGTCCAAGTTGGGGAACAGGTTACTTTAACTTTTGATGCTTTACCCGATTTAACTCTTGCCGGCAAAGTGACAGAAGCTGACCCCATAGGAATAGAATCTCAAGGAGTAGTGTCTTATACTATTAAGATTTCTTTGGATAAAAATGATGAAAGATTAAAACCAGGAATGACTGTTAACGCCGACATTATAACAGAGACAAAGCAAGGTACTCTTTTATTAGCTAATGCCGCAGTGAAAACTCAAGGTAATATAAATTATGTTGAAATAGTAAATAAGCAAGATGCTAGCGCAACTTCAACCATGAAAAATGGTATTACGTTAAACACAGCCCCTGCAAAACAAACCATAAAAATTGGGATTTCTAATGATGAGTTTACAGAAATTTTAAGTGGGCTTAATGAAGGCGATTACGTTGTTTTAAGAATCGTTACTTCCAATAATACAACTACTAATGGCACAACCACAAATACAACTTCCCGAGGAAGTCTATTTGGCGGCAATTCAATGATGCCTCAAGAAGGAACCAGAATTTTTCGTTAATTATGATTGAATGTCAAGACATTACTAAAATCTATAAAATTGGGGATTTAGAAAATAAAGCTTTGAATAAAGCGTCTTTTAAGATAGA
>JAPLEC010000181.1 GCA_026391515.1 Bacteroidia bacterium
GATCAGGGTAAGAACTTTGAAAGATTGTCGCTGCTTGAACTTATGAAATCAAAGCCCTTTGGAGCTGTCTGGGATTATTATTGCATGAAAAACAATGTTCCTGTCGGACAGGACTACATTGCCGAGATCGTAAAATATGAAAAAGAGGTTCTGAGGAAAAGATGAAAGAAAAAGTTATAGCGATTTTCGACGTCGGAAAAACCAATAAAAAGATCCTTTTATTTGATTACGATCTGAATATTTTATCCGAGACCGAAGAGAGGTTTCCTGAAATAACCGATGATGATGGTTTTGAATGTGACGATATTGAGAAAATTGAAAAATGGATCCATGAATCAATTCTTAATCTTGTTCACTCTGATAAATATGACCTCACCGGCGTAAACTTTGCCACGTATGGTGCAACATTGGCATATCTTGATAAAGAAGGGAAAAGAATTACACCTATATATAATTATCTCAAACCCATTGATGACAAGATACCTGAAAAGATTTATAGAGGACATGGCGGCCAGGATGAATTCTGCAGAAGAACTGCTTCGCCTGCTCTTGGCATGCTGAATTCAGGGATGCAGGCTCTATGGTTGAAATACACTAAACCTGAAGTTTTTAAGAAAGTCATTAATATACTCCATTTCCCTCAGTACCTGTCATATCTGTTGACAAAAAAGATCTATTCAGAGCATACATCAATAGGATGCCATACTGCACTATGGGATTTTGACAACATGAAGTATCATCACTGGGTAGAGGAAGAGGGACTTAATTTACCGGCACCAGTAGATGTTAGCACACTCAATGAAGTCTTTATTGACGGAAGAAAAATTCATGTTGGAATCGGAATACACGACAGCTCATCGTCACTTGCACCATATTTTACGAGCAGTACCGGAAAGTTCCTGTTAATTTCGACAGGCACCTGGTGCATCAATATGAATCCCTTTAGTACTGAAAAGCTTACAGCAGAACAGCTCGATCACGATTGCCTTTGTTATATGAGCATCACCAAACAGCCGGTAAAATCTTCAAGGCTTTTCCTTGGTCATCTGCACGAAGAGGCAATCAGCAGAATAAATGATCACTTCAGAACAAGTGCGGATTATTATAAAGGTGTGAAACCTGATTTAAAGCTTATTGAAATCTGCAGAAAGAAATGTAATGAAAAGAGATTTTATTTTGAGAATCAACCTTATTCACGAGACCTTAAATTAAAGAATGATTTCTTTGTGTTTAAGTCGTTTGAGGAAGCTTATCATCAGCTGATGATCGAACTTTCAGAGCTGACAGTGGAAGCAATTGATCTTGTGATACCGGCTGATAACGACATTGAAAATATTTATATTACAGGAGGATTCTCTAATAATCCATTGTTCCTGAAGTTCATCTCTGATGCATATTCCATGAATAATGTATTTACTTCCGAAATCTTTAATGCTACTGCATTGGGTGCGGCTCTTGTAATTCTGAATTCATTGAATCAATCAAAAAAGCCGGTTCTTAATCTGGGGTTAAATAAATGCTAAATAACAACAACGTATGATTCAACATAATGATTATTCGGATCTGCTGAGAAATAACCATAAATGGGCTGCAGAAAAGCTGGAAACAGATAAATCATATTTTGAAGAGCTGGCAAAACCGCAGAAACCTAAATTCCTTTTCATAGGCTGTTCTGATAGCCGGATACCTCTCGAGTCAATTACCGAGTCGGAACCTGGAGAACTATTTGTTCACAGGAATATCGCCAACCAGATTAATCTTACCGATATCAATCTTCTTTCAATTATTGAATATGCTGTTGAAATTCTGAATATTGAACATATTATTGTTCTGGGCCACTATAAGTGCGGAGGTGTAAAAGCTGCCGTTGAGGGATTAGATGAAGAAGATATTGTGGAAAACTGGGTGAGCCAGATAAGTGACCTTTATCATTTTCACAAAAAGGAGCTAGAGTCGATTGGAGATAAAGCCAAAATGTATGACAAGCTTTCTGAAATGAACGTTATTTCTCAATTAAAAAACCTTCTGCGGACACCTATAATTCAACGGGCATTCAGAAACAATAAAAAATTGTATTTCCATGGATGGATCTTTGACATTTATACCGGATTGATCAACGATCTTCAGCTCCCTCTTGATGAATGGAAAGAGTATGATCTTCTTCCTGAAGATTATTAATGCAAAAAATTGTTTTCTAATGATAAAAGCTGGGTTAGTTTCCTTCCTGATTATTATCGCACTCTGTCATTTCTCTTGTAAAAAATATTATTCTGTTGAATCAAGTGTGGTTATTAATGAACTTTTACCGGTTAATTATACCATAGCCACAGACCAGGACGGAGAGTATGACGACTGGATTGAAATGTACAACACGGCTCCTGTATCGCTGGATCTTTCAGGATATTACCTGAGTGATAGTAAGAACGACCTTTCAAAATGGCAAATACCAACCGGTACTTTTATTTCCGCTAATAGCTATCTGATAATCTGGGCAGATACTGATACTACCCAAATTGGATTACACACTAATTTCAAGCTTTCATCCGCAGGCGAGAAAGTTCTTTTTGTAAATCCCGACCTTTCAATTATTGATAAAGTCGAATATGGGGCCCAGACCCTTGAGATTGCATATGCAAGGAACCCTGATGGATCCGATTCATTTGTCTGGCAGACTCCAACTTTTAATGCATCAAACAATATTTCAAAATAAGCTCTGGTAATTATACAATTTATTGTAATGACGAAAAGGGTAATTATAAAGTTTTGTTTTATTCTGTTTCTTTTATTGCCTTTTACGGTTTTTGCACAGGATAACGATTTCGGGATCTGGTATGGTGCTTCGGTGAATAAGAACATCATTAAGAGACTTGAAATTGATGCTTCCGCCATGGTACGTACCTTTGAAAATGCAGGCAAAGTAGAGCAAGGTTACATCGAAGCAGGTTTGGAATATAAATTCACCGATTTTCTTTCTGCAGCAGCCTCATACAGGCTGACTGACAAATATGAAGAAGATTTAGACAAATACTTATACCAGCATAAAATATTTGTTGATCTTAAAGGAAACCTGAAAATAGCAGATTTTGTTTTTGCCTGTCGGGCAAGGTTCCAGACAAGGATCAAAACATATGATAACAAAAATGATTTTACTGATTATACCGGCAGGATCAAACTAAAAGCGACTTATAAGACACCTTCTTTTCCAATCAACCCATACCTATACGCTGAAACATTCCTCCCTTTATTTGAAAATGCAGATAAGAATGTGGAGAAAAACAGGTTCGCAGCTGGAATTGAATATAGCATCACAAAAAAACACTCTATAGAGCTTGAATACATCTTTGAGCACGATTTTTTA
>JAPLEC010000252.1 GCA_026391515.1 Bacteroidia bacterium
ATACATGGGGCTTTTTCCTTTGCCTGTTTGAACAGGTCTCTGACTCTGGAAGCACCAACACCTACAAACATCTCGACGAAGTCAGATCCTGAAATTGAAAAAAACGGAACATTAGCTTCACCTGCAACAGCTTTTGCAAGAAGAGTTTTGCCGGTTCCCGGAGGACCGATAAGCAGAGCACCCTTTGGAATTTTACCTCCCAGCTGGGTATATTTCTTTGGGTTTTTCAGGAAATCGACTATCTCCATTACTTCTGTTTTGGCCTCTTCGAGACCTGCAACATCATTAAAGTTCAATTTAACATTGGATTCTTTATCGAAGATCTGTGCTCTTGATTTCCCAACGCTGAATATCCCCCCTGCTCCACCAGCGCCTCCCCCTGCCATACGGCGCATCAGGAACAACCAGACAACGATCAATAAAGCCGGCAAAATAAGCCAGCCAAGAATATCAGTAAAAATGTTTGTCCGTTTATTATCATAATCAAGATTAATCATTTCACTGTCAGAATACCCGGCGCTTTTCTGTGTTTCAGACAGGAAATTTACAAAAAGAGTTATATCGCCAAAAGTATGTATAAACTGAGGTTTCTGAACCTGTAATCCTATTCCTTTAGTTGTTTTGGAAACATTTGGATACCTGGAAGACTCAAGTGCTTCTTTCTTCAGATAAATTTCAGCCCGCTCTTTATTAATTACTATAATCTTATCAATATCATGATTTTTAATCATCTCTTTTATCATACTGTCTGTGGCCTTCTTTTCTGAACCGCCACCTATATTTATTGCGAAAAGGATAATAGAGATAGCCAGAATAACCCAGATCCAATTGGTATTAAAACGAGGCTTGGTATTCTTACTATTCTTATTATCAGGTGTGATATTATTGTTATTCTCTGCCATAAATCTTTAAATTACTTTAATTTATCCTCCATTGCTTTAATTTTGGCATCAGCCCAAAGCGATTCAAGGCTGTAAAAATTCCGGTACTTTTCAAGGAAAATATGTACTACCACGTTGCCATAATCGAGAAGTACCCAGAAACAATTATCAAGACCTTCTATATGCAATGGCTTTTCCCCGGCCATCTTTCTTACGGTATCTTCAACTGAATCGCAGATAGAATCGACTTGTGTAACTGATGTCCCATGACAAATAACAAAATAATCAGCAATTCTGTTTTCCAGGTTCCGTAAATCGATTTTCAGGACATCATGTCCTTTTTTCTCATAAATTCCTTTTGCAACACTTTTTAAAAGAACATCAGCTCCATCAGATCTTTTCTTCATCAATAATTATCAGTTAGATATCGACCTGCAAAAGTACAAACTTTTATCTGTATTTTTGTCACAAATGACCATTTTTGCAATTTCAGTGCCAATCTTTAACCTGATTCCGGAATCGATTTTAAAAACATAAATCATTCTGTTAAATATTTAACAATCATGATCATAGGATCAATTTTAAATTTTTATAAAAATCTGTCATCAACAAATGATCAGGCATCACTACTGTTAAAAACTGAAAGTCCTCCGGAAGGGACAGTTATTTATACAGATTCCCAGAGTGCCGGCAGAGGTCAGAAGGACAACAAATGGGAAAGCGATGAAGGTAAAAATCTGTTAATCAGTATAATACTTTATCCGAAATCCATAGCACCTGAAAACCAGTTCTATATTTCTATGGCTGTTTCGCTTGGAATCTGCGACTTTATTGACAGCTTTTTCCCGGGCAGTAAAATAAAATGGCCGAACGATATTTATATTAAAAATGACAAAATAGCAGGTATTCTGATCGAAAATTCTATTCTGGGTGAAACCATTGAAAATAGTGTTGCAGGAATCGGTATTAATATCAATCAGGAAAAATTCTCAGATGTAGTTCCAAATCCGGTGTCCATTAAAATGGTTACAGGAAATGAATATGACAGGGTTATTTGTCTGA
>JAPLEC010000348.1 GCA_026391515.1 Bacteroidia bacterium
TTTCGTTTGTTCTTATGTTCTTCCTTCTTTACCTCTGACCTTACTCTCTGTTTAAGTGACTTCTCACAACAACAAAAAATGAAGTGACCTGGAGTCAAACCAGAAAACATATACTTGCAGAGAGTTTTTTATATATTTACATCATAAAGAATTAAACACATTCCCCTTATGGCACTTTTTGAAGCAAAGAATGTCACAAAACAATATGGAGATAAGCTGGCGCTTGATAATGTCAGCATTTCGGTACCGGAACAATGCATCTACGGCCTCCTGGGACCCAATGGTGCAGGGAAGACAACACTGATAAGGATCATCAACCAGATAACAGGACCTGATTCCGGGGAGTTATTCCTTGATGGGAAAAAACTTTTACCGGAAGATGTTCAGCTTATCGGATACCTGCCCGAAGAAAGAGGATTATATAAAAAAATGAAGGTTGGGGAACAGGCTTTATACTTTGCCCAGCTTAAAGGTTTATCAAAATCAGAGGCCATGAGAAGGCTTAAATACTGGTTTAAAAAGCTCGAAATTGTGGACTGGTGGGGAAAGAAGGTTGAAGAGCTGTCAAAAGGGATGCAGCAGAAGGTACAATTCATTACTACAATCCTTCATGAACCAAAGCTTATCATCTTCGACGAACCTTTTACCGGATTCGATCCTGTAAATGCAAACATTATTAAGAATGAAATTCTCTTCCTCAGAGAAAGAGGAGCTACAATAATTTTCTCAACTCATAATATGGGATCAGTTGAAGAGCTTTGCGATAACATAACACTGATCAACAAAGCAAAAACCATACTTGAAGGCAGCGTGAATGAGATCCGCAAGCAATGGGCGGCAAATGAATTTGATCTTGTCTTCCAGGGCGATGTCAAGTTTGAAGGGGACGGACAATACAAAATCCTAAGCCAGGAGTTTGATAATGGCAAAAGTGTTATCAGACTTAAGAGTGACGGCGAAATTGGTTCTAATGATATTCTGAAAGATGCAATGAAGTCAGGTAATGTGATTTCTTTCAATCCATCTCTGCCTTCAATGAATGAGATATTCATAAGGGTAGTTGAATCCCGTAATTAATAAATTTATTGAATACTGAAACATTCTGATTATGAATAAGATATCTGTAATAATTAAAAGAGAATATATTACCCGCGTAAGGAAAAAATCATTTATCATAATGACTGTTCTGGCACCATTGCTGATGGCCTCCATGGTCATTGTATTACCAATACTTATGGTGACAGGTAATAAGGATTTTAAAAAAATAGCTGTCGTCATAGATGGTTCTGATCAGTTTAAAGAAAATCTGAAAAATGTTATTCCTAATGCTGAAAATGCCGATTTTGAATATCTTCCGAACACAAATGTGAATGATATCGTTAAAACATTTGATGCTGGTGGATATTATGGAGTTCTGTACATATCACCGGATATACTTACCGCTCCTCAGATGTATTCAAAAAAACAGCCCCCTATTGGGCTTCTGGATCATATCTCAAATTCTCTCGGGAAAGAGATTGAGAAACAGAAGCTCCTGGAATACAATATTCAGAACCTCGATTCAATCCTGAATCAGATCAGGACTAAGGTGAATGTAACGACCAGATTAGTAGATGAAACCGGCCATTCAAAAGAAACCAGCACTGGAATTGCGATGGTTCTGGCATATATAGGCGGCTTTCTGATGTACATGCTGGTTTTCATTTTTGGTGCCCAGGTAATGAGAGGCGTAATTGAAGAAAAAACCAGCAGGGTTGTTGAGGTTATCGTTTCATCTGTAAAACCGGTTCAGCTGATGATGGGTAAAATTATCGGTATAGCATTGGTTGGACTTACCCAATTTATGATTTGGGTGATATTAACAGTCGGGGCAGTAACGATAGTGAAGACGGTTGTTCTGAAAAAAACCGATATGAAAGAAATCACACAGAATCTGCCACAAAATATCATGACAGAACAGCAGCCGGCTGCAGCTGCGACGAATACAACAGTAACCTCTCCTGAACTTGCTGAGTTTTCAAAGCTCTTCGATAGTGCAATGAATCAGAACTGGCTTTTAATAATAACTGCATTTATTTTTTATTTCATCACAGGCTATCTGCTATATGCTTCAATATTTGCAGCTATCGGATCAGCGGTCGATAACGAAACTGAAACTCAGCAGTTTATGCTACCAGTAACGATACCTATTATACTTGGATTGGTAGTTGCTATGGGAACAATGCAAAATCCTGAAAGTTCGCTTGCATTCTGGTTTTCAATGATACCGCTTACTTCTCCAATTGTAATGATGGCCAGGATTCCGTTTCATGTTCCGGGCTGGCAGATCGCACTTTCGATGGCATTAATGGTAATTACTTTTATAGCATTTGTATGGATGGCCGCAAAGGTCTATCGTACAGGTATTCTCATGTATGGGAAGAAATCATCATGGAAAGAGCTGCTGAAGTGGCTGAGATATAGAGGATAGGCAACTGGCTGCAGGCGACAGGCAACAGGGGATTTTTTTATCCTGTCACCTGTAGCCCGTCACCCGAAGCCTTTTAAATATTATAAATAATTTTCTTGTATTAACAGATGTCAAAGATCTTAGTAATTGATGATGAAAAGGCAATCCGGAATACTTTGAAAGAGGTTCTGGAATATGAGAAACATGAAGTTGACCTGGCCGAAGACGGACCATCAGGCATCGAGCTGTTTTCCAATAATACTTACGATATCGTGCTTTGCGATATCAAGATGCAGAAGATGGACGGCATCGAGGTTCTCCAGAAAATTATGGAGATATCCACTGTCACTCCTGTAGTGATGATTTCGGGCCATGGCAATATTGATACAGCTGTCGAAGCTATAAAAAAAGGAGCATTCGATTTTCTCGAAAAACCACTCGACCTTAACAGGCTTCTGATCACGATACGCAATTCAATTGACAAATCCACGCTGATTAACCAGACTCAGGTACTGAAGAATAAGGTCAGCAAGATGTATGAGATAGTCGGCGAGTCTGAAGCAATCTTAAAAGTCAAGGAGATGATCGACAGAGTAGCTCCCACCGAGGCTAAAGTGCTGATAACCGGGGCAAACGGGACCGGCAAGGAACTGGTGGCACACCAGATACATGAAAAAAGCAGCAGAGCCAAAGCTCCCTTTGTAGAGGTCAACTGCGCGGCAATTCCTTCTGAACTCATTGAGAGTGAATTATTTGGTCACGAGAAAGGGTCATTCACCTCGGCTATTAAACAGCGTATCGGGAAATTTGAACAGGCAAACGGAGGAACAATTTTTCTGGATGAAATAGGTGATATGAGCCTTTCAGCCCAGGCTAAAGTATTACGGGCCCTGCAGGAAAACAGGATCACAAGAGTTGGCTCTGACAAGGATATACAGGTAAACGTAAGAGTTGTTACCGCTACTAATAAAAACATTAAAAAGGAGATCGAAAACAATACATTCAGGGAAGACCTTTATCACAGGTTAAGTGTAATTCTAATTCATGTTCCAACACTTAATGAACGTGAAGAAGATATCCCTCTTCTTGCAGAGCATTTTAATTCAGTGATATGCAAGGAATATGGCATGAATAAAAAAATTATAAGAAAGGATGCTATCAAAGAACTGCAAAAAATTGAGTGGACAGGAAATATAAGAGAATTCAGAAATGTACTGGAAAGACTGATAATTCTTTGTAAAGATGAAATTACCGGAGCTGATGTGGTTGCATACGCACGTCCGGTCTCCGGTGGAAACATTTAGTAAAACCCCTCTGTGTCTCTCTGTGCCTCCTCTGTGTCACTCTGTGTAAGTTTTTTATTTTCTTTAGTTACACAGAGGAAATCCGGAGAAGTCACAGAGAGCCACAGAGAAAAATAAATATATGTTCCGGATTGAACAAGATACATTAGGAGAAAAGCAGATCCCTGCTGATGCTCTTTATGGAATTCATGCTGTCAGAGCAAAAGAAAATTTTCCGGATAATAGCCCTTTCCCCATTGAATGGTACAAAGCAGTGGGAATTGTAAAACTTGCTTGTTACAGAACCTATCTTAAATTTTGTGATGCAGCCACAAATAAGCTGGGCCAAAATCTTCCATTTGAAACAATCGACAAAAAAATAATGGACGTATTGATATCCGCTGCAGGTGAAGTTGCCGATGGAAAATACTTTAATGACTTTATTGTGCCGGCTGTGCAGGGTGGAGCCGGTACGAGCATTAATATGAATATCAATGAAATAATAACAAACTCTGCACTCCTGAAAATGGGGAATAAGTGTGGCGATTACACTTATATTGATCCAACTGAGGATGCAAATATCTACCAGTCAACCAATGATGTTATTCCAACAGCTTTTACTGTTGCAGTAATGAAGCTTCTTCAAACGCTTGAAATGGAAATTAATAATCTCAGGCAGAAGGTCGAGGAATATGAAAGAGAGAACAGGGATAAGCTTCGTCCGGGTTACACCCAAATGCAGGAAGCAGTCCCATCGTCATTTGGATTGTTGTTCAGTGCATACAATGAAGCGCTGTCGCGTGATTGGTGGAGAGTATCAAAGTGCTTTGAAAGAATAAAAAGTGTGAACCTCGGGGGCGGAGCCATAGGTACTGGAATTTCAATTCCACGCTTCTTCATCATGGAGGTTGTACCTGAATTGAGGAGTCTAACTGGAATGCAATTATCTCATAGTGAGAATCTTGCTGATGCAACTTCCAATATGGATAAATGGGTAGAGATTCATGCAACCTTAAAAGCTCATGCTGTCAACATCGAGAAAATGGCTTCTGATCTCAGGCTGCTTGCCTCAGATGTTGCACGATTGAAATCTATATCAATACCGGAGAAGCAGGTCGGCAGCTCAATAATGCCAGGCAAGATTAATCCCGTTATTCCTGAATTCATCATATCTGCATCACATAAAGTTTATTCGAATGATGTTCTGATAAGTTCACTTAGCGGGCAGGGAACTCTTGAGCTGAATGCTTATCTTCCGGTTATAGGCTGTTCAGTTATTGAGAGCATTAACCTGCTTATTGCATGCAATCAGACCTTACTCAATAATCTTTTTTCAGGTCTTATCATCAATGAATCTGCAGGTTATCAATCACTTACACACTCACCTTCAATAACAACAGCCCTGACACCGCACATCGGTTATCACAAAGCGGCAGAACTCGCAATACTGATGAAGAATAAAAAGATAGATATTTTTGAAGCCAATAGTATTCTGAAAATAATTGACACCGAAAAGTTGAAAACTATTCTTGAACCGGGTAATCTTCTTAAGCTGGGTTTTTCACTCGACGAAATTTGCTAATTTTGCTGCAAATTCTACCAATGACTTCAAAAGGCAGAGAATCAAAACCACATATCGGTATTTATGGCAGGCGTAACAACGGTAAAAGCAGCTTGATCAATTGCCTTGCAGGTCAGGATATTGCTATTGTTTCCGATCATGCGGGCACTACCACCGACCCGGTGAAAAAATCATTCGAAATTACTGGTTTTGGTCCGGTAATCCTCGTAGATACTGCCGGTATTGACGATTCAGGAGAACTTGGCGGAAAAAGAGTTGAAAGAACTGTAAGGACTCTTGATATCATTGATCTTGCCCTGCTTATAGTCACCGAAAACTCATGGGGCGAATTTGAGGATGATATTATTAATAAATTCAAAAACCTGGATATACCTTATATTATTATACACAATAAATCGGATCTTGAAGAACCTACCGTTTTGTTCAAAAATGAAGTGCTTAAAAAAAGCGGTGC
>JAPLEC010000401.1 GCA_026391515.1 Bacteroidia bacterium
GGTTTGACATAATGTGTGATATCGGCGATATGAACGCCGACCTCCCAATTGCCATTTTCGAGTTTTTTCAATGAGAGGGCATCGTCAAAATCGCGGGCGTCGGAAGGGTCGATCGTAAATGTCGGGGTACTTCGGAAATCACGGCGCGATTTCATATCATTAAGTGTAATTTCTACACTTATTCTTTCAGCATCCTGTTCAACTTCTTCTGTAAAATGATAAGGAAGTTCAAACTCAGCAAGTATTGCATGCATCTCCGTCTCATGAAGACCGGGATAACCAAGAATATTAATTATTTCTGCAATTGGATTTTTTGATTTCGGATCCCATTCAATGATTTTTGCTACAGCCTTTTGTCCTTGTTTAGCACCATTAAGCTTTGAAGAAGGAATGAACAGGTCGAAAGGCATATTTTTATTATCAGGCAGAAGAAATGCAAAATTGGGCATGATCTCAACAGTTCCGACAAATGTGGTACGCCATCTTTCAATAATCTCAACCACCTGTCCTTCCGGCCTGGCTCCTTTTCTTTTTGCATATAGCCATACTTTTACTTTATCGCCATGAAGTGCAGTTCGCAGGTTCTTTGCTGAAACAAAAACATCTTCTTCTATATCGTCAGACGAGATAAATCCATAACCCATACGTGTCATATCAACTGTGCCAATAATGTAACCGCTGCTTGCCTTAGCCCGGTATTTACCCTGGTATATTTCCTGAATGGCATTTTTGTTTTTAAGTTCATCCAGTATCTCTGAAATCATCTGTCTTTCAGACGGATCGTTGATATTAAGCTGTTTGGATATCTGCTTATAATTGAATCCCTGCTGAGGGCTTTTAGATAAAATTATTTGAATTTGTTCTGTAGCTGACTCTCTCGAAATGCCTGATTGCTTTCCCTTTTTCCCCTTCTTCTTACTCATAATTCAGATTTTTGCGAAGGTACGAAAATGAACCTGAAATGTATTATATTTGATAAAATGAGGAAAATGCATCTATGAAAAATCTGAAAATTGCACGGATACTCCTGTTAATCACCATTGGTTTTGTTTTCCTGTTAAGCAATAACTGCTTCGCTCAGGAAAACGTTCTGAAACTCAATGAAAAGGATTATTTTGAAATGCGCGGTTTTAATGTTCTGGTTTTTGAAAATCAGTATAATGGTATGTTTTTCGACGAGAAAACTGCCGGTATTTTACTGATCCATCATGGTGTGCGGACAGCTACCGGTGGCGCTGTAAGATTGAAGCCCACACCGGAACAGTGGGATCAGATTCCCACGGTAACCGAACGAAAAGTAAATAAGGAAAATAACAGCATTGATGTGGTTCTGCGATATGCAGATTTTGATTTTATCTCAAGGATTCATGTGGAATCTCAGGGCAAAAGTGTTCTCATAACAGTTTCACTTGATAAACCTCTTCCGGAAAAACTGGTTGGGCGGGCAGGTTTTAATCTCGAGTTTTTACCTTCTGCATATTTCAGGAAAACATTTGTTATGGATGGCATTACGGGTTTATTCCCTCTCTATCCTGCAAGCTTAATGGATATAAAACCTTCATCTACACAGATAACTCAGTTTGGAGGTTTTTCCACATTTGATGACCGTGACCGGGCAGAATATGTGGAACCGAAACCTATTGCTGAAGGAAAGGTCCTTGTTCTTGCACCTGAAGATCCGGAAAAACGTATTCGTATTCAATCAGTCAGCGACAACCTGATGCTACTGGATGGCCGCACTGTTGCCCAGAATGGCTGGTTTGTGGTTCGTACACTGATCCCGGCAAATCAAACCGGTAAAGTAGTGGAATGGGTGCTTACTCCAAATACAATTCCGAACTGGACAAGACCTCCGATGATTGCTCATTCGCAAATTGGATATTATCCTGACCAGGAGAAAACAGCTGTCATTGAACTGGACAAAAATGATAAGCCGCTTGCAAATGCTTCCTTGATAAAACTAACTGATAGCGGCGAATGGATCGAAAAATTCAGCAGTGAGGTGAAAGTATGGGGTACATATCTGCGTTATAATTATGCCAGGTTTGATTTTACCTCCGTACGTGAACCCGGGATATATATTATAAAATATGGCAATCAGAAGAGTGATCCTTTTCAGATAGGAAATCAGATATACGATAATGTCTGGCAGCAAACCCTCGATGTCTGGTTTCCTGTACAGATGGATCACATGTTTGTAAATGAAGCTTATCGTGTCTGGCATGGTGCTGCACATCTTGATGATGCCCTCCAGGCGCCGGTTAATCATCAGCATTTTGACGGCTTCCGCATGGGAGATACGACAGAGACAAAATATAAATCCCTCGAGCGGATACCCGGGATGAACATCGGTGGATGGTTTGATGCAGGAGACTATGATCTCCGCACCGGCTCGCACTGCAGTACAATATCAAGCTTTGTTGATTCCTGGGAACGTTTCAGTATAAAACGCGATGAGACACTTGTTGATCAGAAACAACGTTATGTTGATATTCACCATCCTGACGGTAATCCTGATATCCTGCAGCAGATTGAACATGGGACACTTTATCTTATCGCACAGCAACGTGCATTTGGCAGGGCTATTACGACAACTATTGAACCAAACCTTCATCAATATCATCACCTGGGAGATGCTGTAAACATTACAGATAATCTGCCTTATAATCCTAAGCTTAAAAAGTACGAATCTGACGGTTTCTCCAGCGGTACACCGGATGACAGGTGGGTTTTTACGAACAGATCGTCACGGACTAATTACAGCTCTCTGGTTGCACTGGCCGGGGCAAGCCGGGCTCTTCGCGGATATAATGACGCACTCTCAGAAGAGTGTCTTGAAACTGCAAAAAAAGTCTGGACCGATGAACATAATCAGCCAGCGGATGGAAACCGCCAGGGATTCGGGTTTGCGGGAACCGGTGAGATGGAAGCAGCATTACAATTATACATATGTACAAAAGAGGCCGGGTATGCTGACAGGTTTAATGAATTATTATGGCCTGCAATGGAGAGAAGCTACATTCAGAATATGAAGCTGGCATCCATGGCTATTCCTTATATGGACAATGCTTATAAAGAAAAGCTTAAGTCTTATGTGTTAAAATTCAAAACTGCCAATGATGAATTGTTTAAGCAGAATCCGTTCGGTGTTACAATTACGACAGGAGGATGGGGCGGAAATGAAGGGATAATCAGCTGGGCCATAACTAATTATTTCCTGCATAAAGCATTCCCTGAAATAATTGGCGCGGAGTATACCTATAGAGGAATTAATTATATTTTTGGCTGTCATCCGTATTCGAATATTTCATTTGTGTCGGGTGTGGGTACACGGTCAAAAGAAGTAGCTTATGGCAACAACCGCGCTGATTTCACATTTATTGCCGGCGGTGTTGTTCCGGGAATCCTGGTCCTTAAACCGGATTTTCCGGAAAACATGGAAGACTGGCCATTCTTATGGGGTGAAAATGAATATGTAATCAATATTTGTGCGGAATATGTTTTTCTAGCAAATGCTGTTCTTGAACTGAAAAACGAGAAGAAATAATTAATTGAAATTCAATGGTTGATTTAAATCTGATATTCTCACAGTCGCCATCTGTTGTAACAAGAAAAACAGGAAATGAGTATGTCCTTGTTCCGATTGCTAATAATATTGCTGACATGAATAGCGTCTATACTCTCAATGAGACCGGGGCATTTTTATGGGAACAACTTGATGGCAAAAAAAGCGTGAAGGATCTTATTGATGCACTTATCTCTGAGTACGATGTTGATTACGAAACTGCTGCTTCAGATGTATTTTCCTTTATCGAAGAAATGAGTAAATATCTGATTATAAAATAATGACACTTTCTTCCTTTATTTATAAAACCCTTCCCCTTACCCCTTCCCTTAAATTTAAGGGAAGGGGCAGGGGTAGGGTTATGATATCGAAAAGAAAAGAGGCCAGGGTTTTATAAGTTTAAAAACAACTGAAAATGACTCAACTGAGGTGAGGAATTACACTTTAAATATTGCAGGTTACAGAATCAGGCTTGAGAGTTCTGAAGAGGGACCTGAATTAGTTCCTTCAGAGAGATTCCTCAGGAATATCAGCACAGAGAATAATTTTGACATATTAATTACAGTTCATACAGGGAAATACAAACTTCCGGCCGGGGCGGAAAAAGTTTTTGATGCACCATATATCGAAGAGATAAACGGCATCAGGATAAAGAAAAGTGATAAATTCTGGAGCATCCACAAACACCATAATGACCTTTTCATAAAATCCGTTTTTCCTCTTTCATCAAAAAAGAAAAAAGCAGTTTTGAAGTTCTCATTGTCAAAAAGTAATTGGGATCTGTGGTTCGACAGTGCCGGGGAAAAATTTGATCCGATGGAATATCCGCTTGACGGTTTGATCCTTTACTATCTTACTGTTATTCGGGGAGATATTCTTATCCATGCTTCAGGAATAAATAATGCAGGTCATGGTTATCTTTTCAGCGGTGTGTCAGGTAAAGGCAAAACAACAATGGCAAGGTTATGGGATAAATCGGGTGCAAGAGTCATCCATGACGATCGTTTAATTTTGCGCAAAACAGGCAGCGGATATAAGATGTTTAATACTCCCGTTTATAATAATGATACACCTCAGGAATCTGTTTTGAATAAGATCTTCCTTATTGAACATGGTAAAAAGAATGAACTTATTCCGGTCAGGGGAGCTGCAAGCATAAGTATGGTAATGGCAAACTGCATTCAACATAACTGGGACTCCAAAATAATTACCAGATTACTTGGAGCCGTCTCAATAATGTGCGGAACGGTTCCTGTAGTCAGGCTTCTTTTTAAACCCGACAGAAGCGTAATTGATGATATCCTTGAAAATGAATAAAGTTTCAGATAATCATATAATTGTAAAGAATATCGGGTTTTCACTTCTGGCTGAAGGGACAACCATCAGGGTGAAAACTGATGGTTACAGCATGTACCCTTTTATTAAGCCCGGAGCAATTATATTGATCGAACCACTGAAAGAAGAGCCGGTCCCGGTACCGGGAGAGATCATCGCATGGAAAAGAGAATCCGGATTTGTAGTTCACCGGCTTATAAGGATTGTAAAAAGCGGGAATGAGATCATGTATATCACCAGGGGCGACAGCTGTTCTTTTGAAGACCAGCCGGTCAGCAAAGAACAGATTGCAGGAAAAGTAGTCAGTATTGAAAATGCATCAGGCAAAATAAAAGCTTCCGGAGATGAACTGATCTGCAAACCTGCTTATCTTTATAACAGGTTTTTGGTTTGGATATCTATGAAATTCAGAAGATTAGTATCTTTTATCAAAATAAGATGAGCAGGAAAATCAAATACTTCCGTGAATCTATAAAGCTCGTTTGGAAATCTGCACCCGGATGGACATTTACAAATATTGTCATCTCCGTATTACGCAGTTTCCTGCCGCTTCTGCTCATCTGGCTCCTAAAAGATCTCATTGATGAAATAACAAGAGCTTCAACTGCTGGTCCGGGTGCATCATATAATAATGTAATATGGTACATCGTGGCAGTAGTGGTTTTATGGTTTCTTGATGAAGCTGTTTCGGATCTTGGAAATTTTATTCGTAAAAAGCAATCCATGAAGCTGGAGGCTTATATGTATGGCCTCCTTCATGCCAAGGCAATAAAACTCGATCTGATAAATTTTGAAAAGCCTGAATATTTTGATTGTCTGGCCAGAGCTTCCCGGGAAGCTCCATGGCGGCCGAACAATATTCTCAATAATGTTATTTCGATGTTCAGGGGGCTGTTATCACTGATCCTGATGGCCGGAGTGCTGACATTTCTTCACTGGACGCTTGCATTACTTCTTCTTGTTGTTAACATCCCGGGTATCTGGCTCAGGTTTTCTTTTGCCGACCTGTTATATAATTTTCAACGAAAACAAACTCCGGAGGCCAGGAAAACTGCTTATTTCAATTGGCTGCTCACCGGTGACCGGCCATCAAGGGAGATAAGGTTATTCGGCATTGGCAAATATTTTATTTCGTTGTTTAACAGATCATTCCTTAAAACCAAGGAAGAAGAAATCAAAATAATAAGGAAACGAACCTTTATTGAATTCATTTCAGATATTTTCAAAGCTGCCGGTGTACTTATTACACTTATTTTTATAGCACGTAAAACAATCAGTGGTTCTCTCACACTTGGCCAGATGGCAATGTTCCTTCTTGCCTTCAGACAGGGAATGGTTTATATCAAAGATCTCTTCGGCTCTCTTGCAGGCCTTTATGAAGATTCTCTGTATATCGGTGATACGTTTGAGTTCCTTAATCTGAAAGAGACTATAGTGGCAAATCCTCCTGTTGTTGAATTATCAGACTTCAGGAAAAATATTTTAGTCGATAATCTTTCATTCACATATCCGGGTAACACTGAAAAAACAATAAATAATATTTCGTTTGAGATTAAGAAAGGTGAAATAATTGCCCTGGTGGGTCCCAATGGTGCCGGGAAAAGCACTCTGGTGAGAATTCTCAGCCGGCTTTATGATCCTGATTCAGGAATAGTAAAATTTGATGGCAATGATATTAAGAACATAGATCCTGAAAAATACAGAAAGCTGTTTTCTGTTGTATTTCAGGACTTTATGCTATACAATCTGGATGCCGGGGAGAATATCAGGCTTGGCGATATTGATGAAGAAAAAGCAGATGAAAAGATTAAATTGTCAGCATCAGAATCGGGGATTCATGATCTTTTAAATAATCTTCCGAACGGATATTCAACAGTTATTGGTAATCTTTTTGACGACAGCCGCGAGCTTAGCTGGGGTGAATGGCAAAAGATCGCTCTTGCAAGAGCTCTCTTCAGGGACGCTCCCGTGCTGATTCTCGATGAGCCTTCAAGCGCTCTTGATGCGGATACAGAATATGATATTTTCAGTCGGTTCAGAGAAATAGTTAAAGGCCGGACATCTATTCTTATAAGCCACAGGTTTACCAATGTCAGCCTGGCTGACAAGATAATAGTTCTCGACAAAGGAGCTATTGCCGAGACTGGTACTCACGATGAGCTAATGAAGAAAAAAGGGATCTATTTCACCATGTACACCAAGCAAAGCAGCAGGTTTGAAAAATGAAAAACGATCTGAATATCAGGGATGAAGAGATACTTCTTCTTGGACTTTGCCGCATGTCGTTTGATGTAGAGATAACAGTGATGCTACAGGCGCTGACTGAAACTATCACTGACTGGAATTATTTTTATTCACTCGCAAAGGCTCATGGCGTATCTGCTCTGGTCTATCATAATCTTGAAAAGCTTAATTTCCTGCAATTTATTCCAAAGGAAGTGACCGATTCTTTACGGACCTCACTTATGGCAAGCCTCAGCAGGAATATACGCAATACGGAGGCAATGATTGAAGTTCTGAAGCTTCTTAACCCGGAAAATATAAAAACAGTTCTCTTAAAGGGGCTCGCGCTTGAATTATCGGTTTATGGTAATGCCGGACTTCGTCAAATGACAGATGTCGATGTGCTGGTTACAAGGAAGAATTGCATGAAAGCCAGGGAAATACTTATGAATCACGGATTTATTTCACTTCCTGTTAAATCTGTTTTTCATAAACCTATTATGGCTGATATCGGAAAGCATCTGCCTTCGCTGATTAAGGATGGCTTCTCCTTTGAACTTCATCATGAGCTGTTTGGAACCGGTAAAAATATACTTACAGAAATGCTTTATGAAAGCAGTTACGAAACAGAGATAAAAGCAGAAAAGACGTTTATACCAAAAGCCCAGATATTTTTTCTTTATCTCGTTAAGCATCTTTATCTGCATGAGATGAATAACGAGTCGCAGCTCAGGCTTTATGCCGACCTGGTTATTCTGATCGAAAAATACAGGGACGAAATTATTAATTATGATCTGATTGTTTATGCAAAGCAGGCAGATATGTCGGAGATACTTGCCTGGCGGCTTGAACCGTTAAGAGATCTTTGGGGTATCTCCTTTCCCGAATGGCTTAACGATTTCATTAATAAGTGGTACAGCCCGGCTTCAATAAACAAATTCGTTTTCTTCCTGAAAAGTCCCAGAGATAATCCAGCCGGAAACAAAGCATTGTTGTACCGGTATGTTTTTGATGAAGTACCAGGAATTCACCGGAAGATACTTTTTCTTTTAGGAGATCTTTTCCCCACAATAGAATTTATGAAAAACAGGTATACCTGTAAGAGTGTTTGGAAAGCGCTTATGTACTATCCGCTCAGGTGGGGGAAGGTGTGGTATTTGATAAGGGCGTAACGGCTTAAAGGCGTTAGGGCATTAAGGCGAATAATAAAGATCCCCCCTTAGCTGGTGCGGATTTTCCGCCAAATGGCGGAGAGCTCGCAAACGTGGTTACCCTGTTCCGCTGGCGCGGATTTGTAATCAGGGGTGTTCGGAAGAAATAAAATTAAAAAAATAGTTGGATATTGACAATTTTGAGTTAACCCTGTTAATAACCATGCAATATAATTTAGGTGTTTCTGAAAACCTAAGTATTATCAACAGTTTTAAACTTCATTGTGGATGGGAAAAGTCTGTTGTGTCTTATCCTTTACTCCTTAATAGAAAGCCAGCGCAATAGTCTTCGGACAATGGAGGATATTTTTAACAGCTCTGCTTTTAAATTTCTTTTTAATCTTGATTCGACGAAAAAAGTTAAATACAATTCCATCTCGGAGAGGTTATCGGTTATAAAAATTAATTTCTTCAAGAAAACTTATGAGCTCATTTATAGCCAATTCAGCAAGTATTATACAGAAAAAGAAATAGAAAATCTACACCTGATCAGGGTTGATTCTACTATGGTCGCAGAAGCAGCGAATAAACTAAAAAAGGGGATGAATATTGGAAGGAAAAAGGATGGAAAGAAACAAGTAAAATATACAATAGCCTATGATGGCAAATATCCTTGTATGTCCGAATTGTTTACTGAAAAGAACTATTTATCTGAAGATCTTGCTATACCAAAAATTGTTTACCAGTATGCAGAAAAAAACACGAATTCTGTTTTTTTGTTTGACAGAGGAGTAACTAAACGTCAGGTCTATTGCAACTTGAATCAAAAATCAACTTTTTTTGTTACAAGGCTTAGAGATCAATTCCGGTACAGGGTAATTAATCAAACAGAGGATGGACAGAATAGACCTGTTGGAACATTGGAACTAATAAGTGATCAGGTAATACAGCTTAGCGTTCCAAACAGCAACAAGTTCTTAGAAGACCAGTTCCGTTTAATAACCTCGATCAATCCAAAAACCAAAATCACTTACTACTTCTTAACCAATTTATTTGATTTAAAAGTAGAAGAGATACTTGCTTATTACAAGAAGCGCTGGGATATAGAGGTGTTTTTCAGGTTTTTGAAGCAAGAATTAAACTTTAGCCACATTACATCAACAAGCGAAAATGGGATGATGGTTTTAATGTATATGACCATGATCGCTTCAATGTTGGTATTAACTTACAAAAGAATAAATAAAGTTGGATATAAAACCGCTGTCAGAAGGATCTCTTTCGAGCTTAATGAGTTTATAATTAAGCTAATAGTAAAAGAATGCGGAGGTGATCCCAGCTTAGTTTTTCGTTGACTCAAAAATCCAGATAATTTTTGCGATCTTTGAAAAGTCTTCCGAACACCCCTGATTTTTAATCCGTGCCATTTATTTGGTTGTGGTACGTACCTGGTGGCACCGATTGCAAATCGGCGTCAGCAATTTTTTCCAGATACCGTTTAACTTTTTTTTCTAAATTGTGATCCATAAAAACTAAAATATGAAAATCAGAAGTTTATTATTAGCACTGGCTGCAGGGATTATTTTAATGATAATTTCCTGCAACAATTCACCAAAGAAGCAAACGGATACAAATGCAGCAGAAGTATGGAATATTGAAAAGTCACCGGAGTGGGGCAGGATGCAAAACTGGTTCAGAGGTTGCAACTATATTCCGTCTTCAGCAGTAAACCAGCTTGAGATGTGGCAGGCTGAAACATTCGACACAACAACAATCGCCAGGGAGCTTCGCTGGGCAGATGAAATAGGTTTGAACTGCATGAGGGTTTTTCTTCAC
>JAPLEC010000116.1 GCA_026391515.1 Bacteroidia bacterium
GTTCAGTGTTTATAAATCGTATTCCATACAGATTTATTGTTTCTATAACAACAGAAAATATTCTGTTAATAGTCGGAAAAAAGCGACATGTAAATCCGGAGAATAAATAAATACAATTTTAAAGTTAGGGAAAATTTAAACTAACAAAATAGTTTTAGCTGTAAATATTTTTTGCCTGTGCCCAATTTGAGAGATATCAGGAGTAGAAAGCTGAAATATAAAATGTTTACCAGAATTTATTTGCTTAACTTTAGGTAATTTAAAAAGCCGATATCATGAATCTGGCTTGTAAACATGTGACTCGTTAATAATCTAAATCCTGTTGAAATGAAAACAAAAAAATCAATTTTAATCACGATTATTTTATCAGCTCTATTATTTGAAAGCTGCAATTCTCCGAAAGGAAATTATAACATGAATTTAACTCTTGAAGTATCTGTAGAGAGTATTTTAAAAAATCTTTCGCACTATAATACTTATAAAACGTTTTTAGATGCTCTTGAACGGACAAAAGAACTTCAGAAACAGAATCAGAATGATTACGTTACACTTTTTGGAAGAGCCTTCCAGGAGATAGATTCTAATCAGAGACTTGCTGCAATTTTCTCCCTGGCACCTGAAATGAGAGCCCATAACATTAATTTCGAGACTACAAATGATGAGGTTATTGCAGCACTTCGTGATGAAGTTTCCAAAGCCATTGATATAACCCCGTTAATACTGAAGACACGTATTTCAAGATGTGGATTATCAAGAAACCTAAAAAAAATTGAGCTTATTGACAATAGAATACATGTTGAAATGTCCGGGATTGACGATCCAGAAAGAATTAAAAAGCTTTTAACTGCATCAAGTAAACTGGAATTCTGGGAGACATACGAGAACGAGGAGCTCATAAGAAACCTGTTATTGGCAAACAAATTACTGAGAGATATGCAAATTACTACAGGAACAAAAAAAGTCGAAACCACTGAACAAATATTTCTTGAGGATACCATTATTAAAAACGAATCTCAGTCACAGCCTGATTTTATTGAAAAAGATGCCATTAATGAAACAGGGTTAGTCATACAGGACACTGCTCATAATCCTCTGTTCAGAATCCTGAGGCCAAGGGTAGATAACCATGGACAACTCTGGCCTTCATGCATAATTGGCCTGGCGCTGGGAGAAGATACGGCAAAAGTTATTAGTTATTTGAAAATGGACACAATAAGAAAACTCTTTCCGGGTAATCTTAAATTTTACTGGAGTAAAAATCCGCATAAATATGATGTGTCAAAATCATTATATGAGCTTCATGCTATAAAAAGGACCACCAGAGATGGTAGTCCTATACTGAGCGGAAATGTTATCACCTCTGTAAAGTCTTCTTCAAACAAACGAAGCTCAGTTGTGAAGATCAATTTAACGATGAATAGGAGAGGAACAGTGACCTGGGCAAGAGTAACAAGTAACAATATTGGACGCTGCATTGCAATTGTTGTTGATGATTATGTCAGGTCTTATCCGCGAGTTATGACTCAGATTGGAGGCGGCAAGACCCAAATTACAGGTGATTTCACAATTGAAGAAGCTGAGGACCTTGCCATCATCCTTAAATCGGGCAAATTACCAGCTGAAATTAAAATTGTTGAAGAACAAATAACACAAGGAAAATAAATTTTAAGAATGGATTTTTTTGAAAGGTTAAACAAACAGGTCGCTCCTATGGAGCTATTACCATATTAAATAATTTTTTACTACAAACAGACCGTTCCTGACGGGACTAAAAATTTGACTGGTTTTAATATAGCCGCATAGCGGCGATCTGTTTGTAGCACAAAACATTTGGAAATGTTTTTGAGCTGCATAGCAGCGACCTGTTAACTTCAATTTTTCTTAACCTGATTACCCTGGCAGTAAATTCCGGAATGGTAAAGGAGTCACGGACAAATACTTCCTCACTGATAGTCATGTTTGTTTTTGTCGGCCTCATTGTAATTGTCAACCTTGTGGTTGTTATCGGATTAATCAAGGGAAAAGCAACGCGCAAGAAGCTTTTGAACGGATTACTTGAAATGTACAGGGATCAGAAGGTTGAAAAATATTATGATGTTTCCCTTCTCGGGAATTACGACCTCAGGTACAACCTGTTTATACTGGTTGTTGTATTCACAGGTATTATTGCCACAATCGTACCGTTTATTTTGCGATAAAATAAAATCAATATCCCCATTTCTTCATAACCTCCAGGTCGGCTTTTACACATTCCATCGGCGTTTTACCCTGGTACGACTCTTGTTCAATAATATAGACTTTTGTGTTTCCGGTCTTTTGTAACAGCTTAAGCACTTTCTTTACATTAACGATCCCCTCTCCGACAATAGTGCTTTCATATTGTTCACTCCCGCCTGTAACCTTTATTCCATCCTTGACATGAATGTTTTCAAAACGACCCGGATACTGATTTACAACATCAACAGCCACTGCACCTCCGTTGTAAAGATTTGCGATATCTAATTGTACCACAACAAGATCGGGATCAAAGCTCTTCATCATAATATCGAACAGCTGTTCATTGTTCAGCTTTTCACTGAATTCAAAATTGTGGTTGTGGTAGCCAAATTTCATCCCATATTTTTTGCACAGCTCCCCGCATTTATTATAAATATCCATGTAATGTTTGAAAACATCATAGCTTTTTCTTATACTTTCATCCATCCATGAATTGATAAGATATTTTTGCTCCAGTGCGGCAGCATCTTCCACGGTATATTTCCAGCTATCGATAAAATCTTTTTTGGAATCATCCCAGTGCTCTTTGCCCAGAACAGTATGACCGCTTATCATTTTCAATCCCAGGTCATTCAGGACTTTTTTAAACTCTGAGGGTGAATATCCATAAAATTTACGGTCGACATAACTGGCATGCTCAACATAAACATACCCCATCTTCGCCAGTCGGGTCAGTGATCCGAGAGGATCTTTAGTCATGTCGTCACGGATGGAATATAGCTGCAAGCCAACTATCCCTTTCTGTTTTACAGGAGAAAAAAGTTCTGAGCTTACACTATCAACGAAACCCGGTCCGGGCCAATCTCTGCACCACTTAATAAATGCATTCAGCTGTTCCCTCGATCCTTCAGCTTCAATATAAACGCTACCGTCAGATAAATTTTTGACATAACCTGTGATGCCCCGTGTTATTGCCTCATTTGCAGTACTCCATCTGAATCCAACCCGCTGAACCCGTCCCGTGACATGGATCTTATAAAGCACTTTTTCTCCCATTGCTATTTATTTTCTGACTATACAATTTGAGAATGTTGCATTAAAGTTACAAATAAATGAATCATAAATGTAGCTTCAAATTTTTTTATTCAGAAGTTCTGCAAGTTGATCAGGATGAGACTTATTAGTAAGAGTTACAGGTTGCATGTTGCAGGTTGCAAGTTGTGAAATAAAATTCAACCTGGAACCAGTAACTTGTAACATGCAACACTTGACATAAATTAATTTGACTTATTTCCCTTTCTTTCCTATCTTTATCATAATGAATACTTAATCATGGCAAGCCTCATTCCCGGATACGAATACGACATCTTCATCAGCTATCGCCAGAAAGATAATAAAGGCGACAGATGGGTGAGTGAATTCGTTGAAGCTCTGAAAACTGAAATAGAATCAACCTTCAAGGAAGACATCTCGATTTATTTTGATGAGAATCCGCAGGATGGTTTGCTTGAAACGGATGGTTTGCTTGAAACACATGATGTAGATGCCTCCCTGAAGGAAAAACTGAAGTGTCTGGTCTTTATTCCTATCATCTCGTGTACATATTGCGACCCGAAGTCATTTGCATGGGAGCATGAGTTTAAGGCGTTTGTTGAACAGACATCACAGGACCAGTTTGGCTTGAAGGTAAAATTGCCAAATGGGAATGTGACCAATAGAGTACTTCCTGTCCTCATACATGATCTTGACAGCGAGGATATCAGGATTTGTGAGTCGGTTCTGGGAGGAGTTCTGCGCGGAATAGAGTTTATCTATAAATCACCCGGAGTAAACAGACCATTGCTGCCAAAAGAAGAAAATCCGCAGGAAAATCTGAATCATACAAATTACCGTGATCAGATAAACAAATTAGCCAACGCAGTCAGGGGAATAATCAATAGCTTTAAGCATCCAGGGGGGAACGAAGATCTGATTCAATCTGAAGACTCTGAGGAACAAGCTGAGCTTCGGGATGAAGAAAAGATTATCAATCAGAGAAAAAGAAAAATAGGAATTGCAGTAATAACTATCCTTATTCTTTTTATTGGCTCATTGTTAGTATTCCAGCTTATCTTTAAAAATAAGAAGGATACAGGAGAAAAACTCATAGCAGTGCTTCCTTTTCAAAATTTGAGTAATGACACATCTCAATTATACTTTTGTGATGGTTTTATGGAAGATATTATTAATAATCTTCAGAAAGTAAACAATTTTACAGTCAGACCAAGAACCTCTACATATCAATACAGAGATACTAAAAAAACGGCACCAGTTATTGGCAAAGAGCTTAATGTTAATTATCTGGTGGGAGGAAGTATCGGACGTGAAAAAAATAATCTAAAGATCAGGGTTTACTTAAGTGATTCAAAGGCTGATAAACAGATCTGGTCAAATGATTATCTCAGTGAAATGAAACAGCTCTTTTCCCTACAAAGTGAAATAGCCAAAGAAATTGCCTCTGAACTAAAAGCAGTACTTACCCCTGAAGAAATAAAAAAAATTGACAAAAAGCCTACTGAAAACTCCGAAGCGTATAATTATTATCTTCAGGGTAACTATTATTATTGGAAGAACTATAATTCTGGAGAAAATAGTACTGCAATTGAATTATATGAAAAAGCAATCAGGCTTGATTCCGGATTTGCCTTGGCTTATACTGGGATCGCAGAATGTCTCCTTAGTCAATATTTCTTTTATAAGGAACATAGTGAGGATGTTTTAGCGAAAAGTAAAAAGGCACTTGACAAAGCCTTTGAGATTGATCCTGATCTTCCTGAAGCTCATACTACTTTAGGCAATTATTATTATTTGGGATATCGGGAATATTCCAAGGCTCTAGAGCAATTTGAAATAGTATTGAAAGATCAGCCTAATAACGCTGAAGTTATATACTTTTCAGCTACAGTTCATCGTCGTGCCGGTAACTGGGAGATAGCAAAGTCTCTATTTGAGAAAGCCTTTGAACTTGACCCAGGAAGAACTGAATTGGCTGAGGACGCAGCAGAAACATTTGATTTACTTCGGGAGTATTCAAAAGCCGAGGAATTATATAATAAGTCAATTTTGCTACAACCAGAATGGATTACACCTTATGCAATTCTATCTCAAATGTATCTCAGGTGGAAAGGAGACATGAGGAAGGCAAGTGAAGTACTGGAAAACGCTGAGCGTAATAATAAAGCTTCCTCATCAGATTCACTTGTCATCGAAACAAAAGTTTTGATTGATATATATGAAGGAAACTATGAAGAGGCCTTGAAAGATATTTCACTTTTTAAATATGATGTAATTCAAACTCAGTTTTACTACAGGCCAAAAACCCTGTACAAAGCAATTATTTATGGCTTAATAAATAAGCCTGAATTGGGGAAGGCCTGTTACGATTCGGCGCGAGTCCTACTTGAAAGCAGATTGGCAAACATGCCTGATGATCAGAGGTTGCTTAGCGCATTGGGTATTGTATATGCAGGACTGGGTCTCGATGAAAAAGCTGTCATGGCCGGCCAGAAGGCAGTAAAACTTTTACCTGTAGAAAAGGAGGCATATAAAGGGCCCTACTCTGTTGAAGCCTTAGCTTTAATTTATATTATGACCGGCCAATATGATAAAGCCTTGGAGCAAATAGATTATTTGCTTAAAAATCCCGGATTTCTTTCGACCAAAATACTTGAA
>JAPLEC010000069.1 GCA_026391515.1 Bacteroidia bacterium
TCTGAAATCTCTTTCATCAGTGACAGCATCAAAAGAATGTCTTTCCGGTTCAGGGCCGCTGCGAACTGCAAAATGTTTCAGAGTAGCAATTGTTTTGAAATATTTCGGATTATCGCCCTGCAATCCTTTAACAAACTGTACAGCTAGCTTTCCGGTAAGGAAGGGATCTTCGCCGTAAGTTTCCTGGCCTCTGCCCCATCGCGGGTCTCTGAAAATATTTACATTGGGCGACCAGAATGTCAACCCCTGAAATCTTCTTCTTGAATTATTTCTTACAAATTCATGATGCTTGGCACGTGCTTCATCAGAAATGGTTGTTGCAACTTTAAATATCAGATCCTGATCCCATGTCGCTCCAAGACCTATTGCCTGGGGGAAAACAGTAGCCAGTCCGGCTCTGGCGACACCATGCAGACATTCATTCCACCAGTCATAGGCAGGAATGCCAAGTCTGTCGATAGCCGGTGCAGTGTTCATCATCTGGCTTATTTTTTCATCAACAGTCATTCTGCCTACTAGGTCATTTACACGTTCTTCAACTGTTAATGCTGGATTCTGATAAGGAAATTCATAGGTTTGTTGCGCAAAAATGAACTGATTAACCAATATAAATACAAACAGAGCAAGAAGTACTCTGTAATTGATGGATCTGGTTCTGTTTTTCATGATATGCTATTTTTTATTTTAATTCCTATTTCATACCCGCTCTCCCTTTCTCCCAATCATCCCTTCCTTTTTTGCCGTTGAGCCGTTGCGCCTTTGTGCCGTTGAGCCTTTAAGCCTTTCTCCTATAAATACAATCCTTCATGTCACATAAGCTGCAGGTATAAGGAAGGTGTTTGACATCTTCCCCGATCCCTATGATTCCGCTTACCGATTTTACAGGGTCCATTAATGCAGATGGAGTCAATCGTATTCCGCAAAAATTATCAGTCATCAGGCTGAACAATTTATGCTGTTCCACTACATCCCATCCGCAGTATCCCGGGCTGTAACGGTTGGTTATCTTTTTCCCTGAAGATAACATTGTTTTTTCGAGCTCGTTTTGCATCAGGTCAGCAGCTGCCTCAACTATCTCACTTCCAACAACATCATAGAAATATCCTTTTAACAGATCGTCGGCTTTCATTGCTTTTCTGCTCCTGATTCCAATCTCTTCGCCGGCAGTACAAAGGAAAATCGCAGCTATTTCAGATTTCTTAATCTGACCATACACAATCTTTTTAATATTAAAAGTGGTTGAGTTTATTTCGATCGATTTTTCTTCTGCATTAAACCTGATCTTGTCAAAAATTCTGTATTCAGCTTTTATATTTGATATCGTCTCTGCCTCTTTCAGAACTTCGGAAACAAGATCTGAAACATGCTCATAAGATTCGCCTTCTTTATATCCCATAACTCTTTCAACCTGATCAACAGTAAGTTTCAGATCCTTAAAATCAAACTGAAAGGTTTTGTGTTTCATAACTACCATGTGACTAAAAATGCTGGCGCGGATTTGACTTCGTCGAGCTCGCCTTCGGCTCGGTTAGCGAAGCGCAATCCGTGCCCATTGTTTTACTTCTACCTGGCAGCGTTTACAACCGAGCGGATTGCAAAGCACGGATTACAAATCCGCGCTAGCAACCGCGAGCTC
>JAPLEC010000416.1 GCA_026391515.1 Bacteroidia bacterium
GTTCTAATTGGGTTTCTTAAAAAAGGCTGCAACAGGATAATGGTCGGAATACTTAACCTTCATTATTTCAAAATACCTGTTTTCCAAAGCATTATCATAAAGAATGTAATCAATCCTGTTGGCAGGATATTTCCCTTTATAAGTAAATCCGGCTCCGTAACCTGAATTTACAAATGAATCCTTTAGTCCTTTACGGATCGTTGTGTATGAATACGATACCGGCGTATCGTTAAAGTCGCCTGCAACAATTACAGGATAAGGCGATTTATTAATATATGTTCTTAATTCCTCTGCCTGCTGTGCTCTTTTTACAAATCCCTGCTTTAAGCTTAGAGATAAGCTTTTCATCATATCGATGGTCTCCTGATCATCGGGTGACGTCATTTCCTCAAGAAAAGAACGCTCCATCCTTTTCAACCTGAATGATTGTAAATGGTTATTGAAAATCCTGAATGTATCTTTCTGAATGACAATATCAGTAAAAATTGAAAGACTTGATGATCCGTGATGTATAATCTGACCTCTCCTGATTATTGGATATTTACTGTAAGTCACTATTCCATAATAACGGTTTTTACCACTACCGACAACTTTCATGTGTGAAAAATATTTCCCTCCAAGGATACTCTTTATTGCTGCATCCTTTTCATCAGGGTTGCCACTTACATAGAACTCCTGAAGAAAGATTATATCCGCCTGCTGATCTTTAAGGAATGCAAGTATCCTTTTTTCCGAATTAGCACCTTGATTTTCAAAATAATTAAAGAGCCTCACGTTGTAGCTGATGACTTTAAATGTTCCCTCTTTATTTCCAGTGGGTCTCCCGATCTTGATATAATTTGACAAATGTGTAAATCCAACAGCTATTACTACGACTGAAATAAGAGCTTCATATTTTAGAAGTATTGCCCAGGTAATGGCCAGCAAGATATTTACCAGAAGAAGATACGGATAGGCAAGACCAAAAAAAGCCGGCAGAGCAAAATTTTCCGGACTTATGTGAACAGCCAGGTAGGCCAGTAGAAGGGCCACTGCAAACAGAATATTTACAGCCAGAAGTACCTTATAGATGAATTTTCTCATTGGTCAGTTTTTCTTCTGGCTCTCTTTAAAAAGTGTGTCTTTTTCCTCTTTAGTCAGGCTGTCATAACCACCTTTTGAAATTTTATCAAGGATTTGATTGATTTTTACCTGATGCTCAGCTTTTGTTTTCTTGTAATCATAATCTGTTTTCTTGTAATCATAATCCGAAGCAGTCTTTTTATATGTCACTTTCATTTTTCTACGCGGTTTAAAAAGTGTGGCAAAAAAATCAATTATGCTGTTAATCCCTTTGCCGATATCGCGTCCTTTCTTAATGTTAAGTGTAAAAAGGAACCCGAATAAAGCACCTCCGATATGTGCCAGTTTTCCTCCGGAATTTGAAGAGAAGTCCAGAAATGATGTTACTACAAATATTGCAAGAGCTACATAAATGATTCTGATTCTGCCTATGAGAAAGAACTGTACAGAATAATTTGGAACATATGCCGCAATTGCTATAACCACCGCCATTACCGATGCTGATGCACCAATTGCGACAGATACTGGAATAACATCTCTGAATACAGGGAAGATATTAAAAGAAAGCACATACAAAACCGCACCGCTGATGCCTCCAAGAAGATAAACCGCGACAAGTTTCCTCTGGTCGAGATATTCCAGAAATATTCTTCCAAACCAGTAAAGCCACAGCATATTGAGCAAAATATGCCAGATATTCTTGTGGGTGAACATATAAGTTATTATTGTCCATGGCCTTACGAGCAAGGTCTTAAAGGATGCAGGTACAGCTAAGATATTCAGCACCTTCTCTGATATCTGTTGATTATTCAGCAGATAACCGACAATTGAGAAAATCGAAATAATCAGAAATACGGCGATATTTATATAAATTAACCTGATCAGATTATTTCCCTTATGAAAAGGATTTTTTATATCTTCCCAGATTCCCATCAATAAAGGGTTTTAGTAGTTTTACGCCAGTACCTGATAAGAAGATAGCCAAAAAGCATACCTCCCAGATGAGCAGCATGAGCGATATTGCTGCCACGTTGATAAAATGTAAGGACAAGTTCAATGACTCCGTAAATCAGTACAAAGTATTTAGCTTTTATCGGAATTGGAGGAAAGAGAAGCATAAGCTGAGTGTTCGGAAAAAGCACTCCAAATGCAAGAAGAATCCCAAAAACAGCACCAGAAGCCCCGATTGTAGGGGTACTTAAAAGATACTGAAGAGATTTCATTGTTTCATCTGCGTACTCGTTTCCTGCCTGTAAGATAGAGGTACCTTCTTTTATTACTTTCTCAAGCTGTTCCGGTGTAAGCATGTTTGCCAGTTTTCTGTATTCGAATCCAATAACTGTTTCATGCACCAGGATTGCTCCAAGTCCGCAAACCAGGTAGTAAATCAGGAATCGTTTCGGGCCCCAGACATTTTCAAGCACTATTCCGAAAATGAATAAAGCATACATATTGAAAAATATATGCCAGAAATTGGCATGCATGAACATATGGCTGAGGATCTGATATGGTCTGAAGTTTTCTGACTTCGGAAAATAAAGCCCCAGCATACTGTTAAGATTTATGTCAAAAAACTTAAAACCAACCCAGTAGACTAAAAACATAACTGCGTTAATCAATATGATGTTTTTAACAACCGGGGGTAATCCTAAAATACTTTTGCCAAATCCGTTCATCTTTAATTTAATGCGTTTACTGAAACCAGCAATTGTCGGGCCAATCTACTGTTTCTCTTTGAATCCGACAATTTGTCATTATAAAATTATTTGAATTTTTTATCAAGCTCTTCGAGTGTAATTATGATTATTACAGGTTTGCCTTTGGGTGAATAATTTGGTGTTGGGCATGCAAACAATGCATCAAAAAGATCTTCCATCTCGCTTTGAACCAATGTTTTACCATAATGGATTGCTGATGCTCCAGCCATTGCCGAAGCAAGCTTCTCTCTTGCTGTGGTAGATGGATCAGCCTGAGTGCTCTTATATTCTTCAATCAAAATCTCAAGCATTTCGACCGGATCTGAAGAAGCTGAGTTTGAAGGACGTCCTTTAATAATGATTTTATTCTTTTCTTTAAACTGAAGTGTAAAGCCAAGTAATTTCAGATCATTTTCAATCTCTTTTAATGCATGATAATCTGCCGCATTTAGATCGACTGTAACAGGAAACAATTCAGCCTGGCTGACAGATCTGTTCTGGCTAAGGCATTCCAGAAATCTTTCATAGAGCACCCTTTCATGTGCTCTTTTCTGATCAATTAGCATCAGACCTGATTTTACCGGGCAAACGATATACTTATTCTTTATCTGAAAAAATTTCCTCTTTGTTTCCCTGATTCTTTCCAGTTCGGGATTTTCATTTTCTTTCTCAAGCGTGGAATATAGTTTTTCCCAGTTTGCTGTATTTTCCCTTTCAAACCTCTCAATAAAATCCGGTCTGCGAAATGATGGTTCATCTTTATCAAAAGGGTTATAACGAGGGTTAACCTCAATTAAAGGTTGTTCCGGAATTATATCTTTTGAACTTCTGACAGGAATGTCTATTAATGCTTCATTCTCAAAATCAAGTGAAGGGACAATGTTGAAACGACCGAGTGCTTCACGAACTGAAGCCATAAGTATCTGCCAGATAGATCTTTCATCTTCAAATTTAATTTCTGTTTTGGTAGGGTGGATATTAATATCAATTGAAGCCGGATCAGCTTCCATGAAGATGAAATAAGTAGGGATAACATCTGCCGGCAGTATGTTTTGATAAGCTTCAGCGACTGCCTTATGAAAATACGGGTGCTTCATGAAGCGGTTATTGACAAAGAAGAACTGTTCACCGTAGGTCCGGCGTGCACCCTCCGGCTTCCCGATAAAACCTTTTATAGAAATCAGGCTTGTCTCTGTTTCGAGTGTTATAAGATCCTGGTTAATCTGTTTTCCAAAAACTCCGACTATACGTTGTCTGTAATTTGAAGGTGGAAGATTATATATCTCATTATCATTATGATGAAGTGAAAACCTTATGTCGGGATGGGCAATTACAATCTTTTGAAATTCATTTATTATATGTCTCAGCTCTGTGTTATCAGATTTCAGAAATTTTCTTCGTGCAGGGATGTTGTAAAACAGGTTTTTGACCGAAAAGCTTGATCCTTTCGGGCAGCTGCAGGGCTCCTGTGCTTCAACCCTGGAACCATTAATTAAAATAAGGGTTCCTGTTTCGCAATCTGTTTTCCGGGTTTTAAGTTCAACCATCGAGACTGCTGCTACTGAAGCTAATGCTTCACCGCGGAATCCCTTTGTAGTAATGGCAAAAAGATCTTTTGCCGATGATATCTTTGAAGTTGCATGCCTCTCAAACGACAGTCTGGCATCGGTTTCTGACATGCCGCAACCATCATCATTTACCTGGATTAATGTTTTTCCTGAATCTTTTATTATTACTGAGATATTCTTTCCCCCTGCATCAACAGAGTTTTCCATCAGCTCTTTCACAACAGAAGCAGGTCTTTGAATCACTTCCCCTGCAGCAATCTGGTTGGCGACTGAATCAGGTAATAATTTTATTATATCCGGCATCTCATTATTCTTCAGCCGCAAATATAAAAATAATTGCTGTACTGCCTTTCCGGTACTAATATCAGATTATATGATTTAAGTTATTCCCAGATGATTATCTTTGAGGAAAATTCAGCTGAAATGAAAAGGGTGTTTTTATATTTTGTAATCATTCTCCTGGTTTTGTTTTGCGGTTGTTCGCACAATTCAAGGAAGAATGCAATAAAAGTAATGACACTGAATGTCAGGTATGATAATCCGGACGACAGCGTAAATGCATGGCCAAAGAGAGCAGCAATTGTGTGCAATTTTATAAAGAATGTGAAGCCTGATGTTCTTGGTATGCAGGAAGTTTTATTAAGTCAGTATGAAGTGCTGGATTCGGTTCTGACAGATTACGCCTCAGTTGGAGTTGGAAGAACCGATGGTGCAAAAGGAGGCGAGATGAATCCGGTGTTTTTCAGAAAAGAGAAATTCGATATGACCAGGTCCAAAACTTTCTGGTTATCTGAAAATCCCGAAGTTCCTGGTTCGATGGCGTGGGGAGCCTCTCTGCCACGAATTGTTACATGGATGGAACTAGTCGAGAAAAACAACCATTTACATTTTTTCATCTTCAATACACATTTTGCACATGATTCTGATTCTGCACGAATTATGAGTTCAAAGCTGCTGCTGGAAAAAGTTGATACTATCACTTCAGGCTTCCCTTTTATTATTACCGGCGATTTTAATATGCTTCCGACAAGCAAAGGTTATGAAATACTTACGGGTCCGGCAGAAAGCGTACCACTGCTGAAGGATGCTTTTGTAATTTCTGACAAGAATCCGGGTGGCCCGGATTATACTTTCAATGGTTTTTCAGACAAACAGGGTGCAGGCAGAATAGATTATATCTTTGTTAAGGACGGAATGAAAGTGCTGGACCACAGCACTTTAATAAAAAAAGAACACGGAATTTACATTTCAGACCACTGGCCTGTGGAGGCTCTGGTCTCACTTAAATAACTTTAAGCTGTTTTCCTGTAACGGCTTACTGCGAATGTTGTAAACACAATCGCAATCACTATCAGTGAATAAATATCCCTGGCGATATCGTGAATTGTAGATCCTTTGAGCATCACCATCCTGTTGATTCGCATAAGGTAAGCAAGTGGATTAATCACGTCTATTTTTTGCGCCCACAGAGGCATACTCTCAAGCGGAGTAAATACGCCACTCATAAGGATAAATATGATCATAAAGAAGAAGGCTACAAACATGAATTGCTGCTGTGATGATGAAAAAGTCGAGATAAAAAGTGCAAGTCCCAGGACAGCCACCATAAAAATGGCAGAACAAAGGAACAGGAGGGCAATGCTTCCTTCAAAGGGAATATTAAATGCCAGCTTCCCAAGCACCAGTCCAAGGGCAAGATCAACCAATCCGATTAACAGAAAAGGAACCATTTTAGCAATGATGAAATGATACTTCCTGATAGGTGTGACATTTATCTGTTCAATAGTACCAATCTCTTTTTCCCTCACCAGGTTAAGTCCGGCAAGCAGGAAACCTATAGCCGTGACGAGGATACCTAGGATCCCTGGTAACATATAGTACTTATAATTAAGCATTTCGTTGTACCAGTATCTGTTTGTTATCTGAATTTGAGGAATGGACGCTGAAGCCTGTGTACCGACATTTTTTACAAGGATATTCATGTTATAATCGCGAATCACCCCATTAAGATAAGCCCATGATAGCTGAGCTGTTGCAGCATTAATTGCATTTGCAGAAACAAGTAACCTGCCGGGTCTGCCCGTTACGATATCTTTCCCGAAATCAGAAGGAATTTGAAGTATCAGATTGCATTTGTTGCTGTGAAGAAGATCATTTGCCTCTGTTTCAGAGAATGTGAAATATTTGATTTTAAAGAATGTTGATCCCTCAAGCTGGCTTATCAATTCTCTCGACTCTGAAGACATATCCTTATCAATAATACATAAGTTGATATTCTTAATTTCGAACGTTACTGCAGGAACAAGAATAAGCATCTGAATGATAGGAACGCCGAAAATGGCTCTCCCGATAAACTTGTTCCGGAAGATCTTGATGAATTCTTTTCTTATGAGATATAATCTAGTGCGCATTTTTCTCTGTTATTTTCTTCGTTTTACCCACCCCTTCCCCCTCCAAGGAGGGGATTTAAATATGCGACCTGGTCATTGCGAGGAGCGTAGCGACGAAGCAATCTTTTTACTTTTACAATTTACCTTTCTCCTTTCCTACTCCAGCCTTATCTTAAAGTTTCTGACACTCAGTCCTATAAACACAGCTGTAAAAACCATAAGTATTAATGTTTCTTTCCATACATACAGGAATCCTGTTCCCTTTATCATTATATTTTTGATTATTACAACGAAATATCTTGGCGGTAATATTGAACTTACCCAATCGTAAATCTTTGGCATGTTTTCGATTGGGAAAATAAATCCTGAAAGCAGTATCGTCGGAAGCATCATCCCTATCATCGAGATAAAGATTGCCTGTTGCATGGTAGATGATACTGTTGAAATTAAAATTCCAAGCGAAAGACTCATAAGAATATAAAGCATGCTTTCAGCAAGCAGAAGAACCAGGCTCCCTTTCACCGGCAGACCAAATACAAACCAGGAAAGAAGCAATATCAGAATTACATTGATAAATGATAATAAGAAATAAGGCATGACTTTTCCAAGTATTATCTGGACAGGTCTCAGCGGTGAGACAAGCAGAACTTCCATCGTACCAAATTCCTTCTCACGGGTAATTGTCACTGAAGTCATCAATGCACAGATCAAAATAAGGATGAGTGTTATAACTCCGGGGACAAACATAAAATGACTTTTAAGGCCAGGATTATAAAACATCCTTACCTCAGGCTGAACAAGCATAGCTCCAGCTCCGGATGTATTTACCAGTTCCCTGTTAAAATCAGCTACAATTGCTGTAATATAATTTGTAATCAGAGTTGCGGTATTCGGCTCAGAACCATCAGCTATGATGCTCAATGTTGCTTTATTTTCGCTTATCAGATTACGTCCAAAATTCTTTTCAAAAATTATTACAGCTTTAATTTTCCCTCTTTTAAGTATTTTGTTTATATCGTTGTAATTAAACAAGTCCTCAGTTCTCTTAAAGAAACCTGATGAACAAATTTTATCTGATAATTTTTGAGAGATCTCATCTTTCGAAAGATCCAGAAATGCAACCCCGGCATCTTTTATATCAGTGCTGACGACAAAACCAAATATCAGGATTTGAGCAGTAGGTATTCCGAACAGGATTATCAGTGTCCGGAAATCCCTGAAGATATGCAGGAACTCTTTTTTAACAAATCCCAGGAATCGTTTCATTCAAAGATTAATTTAATCATATCTGCTTTTTTCAACGACCTCTCCCCAACCTCCCGCTTAGGCGGGAGAGGGGCTTTATTCTATTCCAACCCAGTTTCCCCCTCTCCCGCTTAGGCGGGAGGGGGACGGAAGGGGGTGAGGTCGATTATCTGGCCTTGCAATCTTTATAAACACTTCTTCAACCGTCTTTGCGCCATATTGTTCTTTAAGTTTTGCAGGAGTATCAATAGCTACTATTTTTCCCTCACTCATTATTGAAACACGGTTGCAATATTCTGCCTCATCCATGTAATGTGTTGTTACAAAGACAGTTATACCCCTGTTTGCAGTCTCATATATCATTTCCCAGAACTGGCGACGGGTAATAGGATCAACACCTCCGGTAGGCTCATCGAGGAAGACGATCTTTGGTTCATGAAATACTGCAACCGAAAAGGCCAGCTTCTGCTTTAATCCAAGAGGAAGGTCGGCAATCAACCTGTCACTGTATTCATGGAAACTGAGCTTATCGAGAAGATCCTCAGTCCTCTTTATAATAAGTGTTTTGGGCATTCCGTATATGCCTCCGTAAAGCATTATGTTCTCCCTGATTGTAAGATCCGAGTAAAGAGAGAATTTCTGGCACATGTAGCCAATGTTCTTCTTAATCTTTTCCGGATCCTTTTTTGCGTTGTATCCTGCAACGATCACTTCTCCGGAAGTTGGAGAAGAAAGGCCTGAAAGTATCCTCAGGGCAGTAGTTTTTCCGGCTCCGTTGGCTCCCAGGAATCCGAATATCTCACCTTCATAAACCTCAAAATTCAGATTGTCATTGGCCGTAAAGCTTCCAAATTTCTTTACTAAGTTCTTTACCGATATTACTGTTTTCTTCATTTTTTCTTTTGCCTTAGAGCCCTTGCGCCTTTGTGCCTTTACGCCTTTTTCATCAGCTCCAGAAACCTGTCCTCAATACTTGCCTCTGTCTCTGTTATGATTGCATCATCAATTCCCATTTTCTTCAGATGCATAAAAATCGAATTATCAAACTTGTCATTAATAAATGTGACATGAACTGAATCTCCGAAAGGATAAGCAGTAACAGTTTCCGGGTATTGTCTTAGTGCATTTATCAATCCATATTTTTCAGAAGCTTTGGCCCTAAAAAGTTTTTTGCTGAATCCTTCTTTAATTTTTTGAGGTTTATCAATTGAAAGTATTTGTCCGCCCTGAATGAGCGCTACCCGGTCGCATCTCATTGCTTCATCCATGTAAGGCGTTGATAGTATAATAGTTATATTATACTGTTTCAGCTTCTTCAGCATATCCCAGAACTCCGACCTTGAAACTGCATCAACGCCAGTCGTTGGTTCATCAAGAACAAGTAATCCTGGTTTATGTATCAGAGCACATGATAATGCAAGCTTCTGCTTCATTCCTCCTGATAACTTCCCGGCAAGCCTTTTCTTAAAGGGCTCAATATGAGAATAGATATCAGAAATCAGATCATAGTTTTCATTTACAGTAGTTCCAAAAACAGTTGCATAGAAATTCAGGTTCTCTTCAACCGACAAGTCCTGGTATAGGCTGAAACGGCCGGGCATATAACCAATATTTTTACGAAGCTCTTTAAAACCGGTCTTAGAGTTCAAGCCCAGCACTTTCATTTCACCTTCATCGGGCAGGAGAAGAGTTGTGATTATTCTGAAAAGAGTTGTTTTACCTGCTCCGTCGGGGCCTATAAAACCAAATATCTCACCCTCATTTACTTCAAATGAAATATTTTTCAAGGCCTGTGTTTCCCCGAACTTCTTACTGATACCTGATGCTTCTACTACTTTTTGCATAAATCATTTGTAATCAGAAGATTGCTTCTCCAGGCATTCCTGATTTCATCGTGCCATCATTTTTAACTTCAATTGTGACAGCATAAACAAGTGTTACCCGCTCTTCCTTTGTCTGAATGATTTTAGGTGTAAATTCTGCTTTGCCCGAGATATAACTTATTGTACCCGGGAATGAGGTATAACCTTTCTTACCATCATCAATTCTGACAGTACATTGCTGACCGATTTTAATGCTGCCAAGCTGTGCCCCGCTGACATATACTTTAAGCTTGATCAATGACAGATCTGCAATTTTTGCCAGGGGTTTACCTGTAACAGTCATCTCCCCGGCTTCTGAATATTTTTCTATAAGAGTGCCATTTAGTGTACTTTTTACACTTGTTCGCACCAGCTGCTCCTTAAGAGTTGCTTTTTTTGATTCATATACTGAAAGTTCAGCTGCAACAGAAGCTTTCTGGGTATTGTTGGCTGCTATTTGTTTTTGGAGCACAGCAACCTGGCCGGTAAGATCGTCATACTGCTTTTTCGTTGCGGCATCATCTTTCAGCATATTATCGATCCTTGCAATATTTATTTTAAGATTTTCAATCTGCTGATCCAGGATATCGTTCTGGGCATTTATGGAACTGATACGTGTCCTGATGCTTCTCATTCCTGCATCTGCCTCGGCTAATTGCAGATGGAAAAGAGTAGTATCAACGAGTGCAATCTCAGAACCTTTTTTAATTTCAGTTCCTTCAGTCAAATCGAATTTAAGAATACGGCCACTGGTCTCAGCTGAAATAATAACTTCAGTAGCTTCAAAATTGCCGTATGCATCAGCCTGATCGGTTTTACTCTTACACCCGGTAAGCATAATTGCTGCAATAATTATTAATGATCTGGTTTTCATATTCTGGTATATTATAATATTTGTCTGTCATTGCGAGGAGCGAAGCGACGAAGCAATCTACCCCTCTCGCCCTCATTCAAATTATTTTATCTCTTCTCCTGAAATATTCATATACTCTACCTGCACCATTGCCAGAGAAGTTTTATGTATCTCATAATTAATCAGCACCTGTCGTTCTGAATTCATTTCATTAAGAAGTTCAGTTGCTGTGATTA
>JAPLEC010000429.1 GCA_026391515.1 Bacteroidia bacterium
GAAATAAGCACTTTCGAGAAAAATATTTTTCGTCGAATTTGTCACTCCCGATTTGATCCCTCCAAATACTCCGGCAATACACATTCCTTCCTTTGCATTGCAGATCATCAGGTCTCTGGCTGAAAGACTTCTTTCTGCTTCATCAAGGGTGACGAATTTTGATTTATCAGGAAGATTTCTGATTATAACTTTTTTCCCTTCAATTTTATCTGCATCAAAAGCATGCAATGGCTGACCTATTTCGTGCTGTACAAAATTGGTTATATCAACGACATTGTTTATCGGACTCAGACCAATCGCTTTCAGCTTATTCTTCAGCCACTCCGGAGATTCTCCGATTTTTATCCCGCTTATCGTAATGCCTGTATATCTAGGGCAATCGGTAGTATTCTCAATGACAACCTCATAAGGATTATCGTTATTATCTGGTTTAAAGCCAGTTACTGAAGGGAGTTCTGCCCTGGCGGTTTCCCCTTCATTTATATTAAGGTATGATGAAAGATCTCTGGCAACTCCGAAATGGGAACCGCTGTCGATCCTGTTTGGTGTAAGGCCTATCTCAAAAACGAAGTCTTTTACTATCTTGAAATATTCTGAAGCAGGTGTCCCCGGAACCGCATTTTTATCGAGAATCATAATACCTTCATGCAAAGTTCCAAGCCCCAGTTCATCTTCTGCGCAGATCATCCCTTCGGATACTTCACCTCTGATTTTCGATTTTTTAATTTCTAAACTTTCATCTCCTTTAAACAAAACAGTGCCTGCAATTGCCACAGGTACCTTTTGTCCAACAGCAACATTTGGTGCACCGCATACAATATGAAGCGGCTCAGATGCGCCGATGTTAACAGATGTAACAGTAAGCTTATCAGCATCAGGATGCTTTTTGCAGGTAAGCACTTCCCCAATCACAACACCTTTCAGTCCTCCTTTAACCGATTCCCACTCCTCCATGGCCTCAACTTCAAGGCCGATACCTGTCAGAATGACTGATAATTTACTGGGTTCAATATCAAAATTCAGATAATCCTTAAGCCAGCTGTATGAAATCTTCATTTTTTTGAAATGGTAAATAACAAAAGGCAAAAGTAAGAATTTTAAGAAAGGTATTTATCTATCTTTGTAAACTAACTGTTTTTTTATGGTTCTTGAAAAAGATGATAGACTGATTCTCCTGACCAATGATGATGGTTTATATGCAGCAGGATTGAAAACTCTTCTTGAGGTGATGGAAGAATTCGGGAAAGTTGTTCTTGTATCCACTATGGAGAGCCAGTCGGGTATGTCACAGGCTCTTACAGTCAAAACACCTCTCAGGGTCAAGCTCCTTGAAGAAAATGAAAAACACAGGATATATGCATGTAACGGCACTCCGACCGATAGTGTAAAACTGGCTGTAAATCAATTGCTTGAAAGGATTCCTGATTATGTGGCTGCCGGAATAAATCATGGAGCAAATGCATCTGTGAGCGTCCTATATTCAGGCACAATGGCTGCTGCAATTGAGGGGTGTTTATACGGTATCAGTTCGGTAGGCTTCTCACTTAACAGCTTTTCACCTACAGCCGATTTTTCAGTGTGTAAAGAGTATATCCGAATCGTGATGAAGAAAATGGCGCTGAAACCTTTACCTGCAGGTGTCTGTCTCAATGTAAATATTCCGGCTGTGAAAAGCGATGAGGTAAAAGGAATAAAAATCTGCAGACAATCAAAAGGAAACTGGAAAGAAGAATTTGAAAAACGAAAAGATCCGATGGGGAAAACATATTACTGGCTTTCAGGCTTTTTTCAAAATCATGAGCCTGAAGCTGAAGATACTGATGAATGGGCATTAAGAAATAATTATGTATCAGTTGTTCCTGTAACAGTCGATATGACTGCCCACTGGTATCTTGAAGAACTTAAAGAGAAATTCAATAAATGACATTACCAGAGAAATATGATAAACTGATAACAGGGATCGTATCCGGTCTCGTTCTTCCTCTGATCATAGCCTTTTTTGCATTTCTTTTTGCAAGAGGAAATCCCAACCTCCATGAATGGATTAATAAAATTGCCACTGCACATGTCCAAACTCATATAATTACTTTATGTGTTTTCCCTAATGTATTAATCTTCCTGCTGTTCAATCATTTTGATATGCTGCGTGCTTCACGGGGAGTGCTTGGGATAACAATCTTCTGGGCTGTGATTGTCTTTGTTGTAAAGTTTTTGCTATGAAGTACTTCATTATAGCAGGAGAACAATCCGGTGATCTTCACGGGTCAAACCTGGTAAAGGAGCTGCTGGCTGAAGATAAGAATGCAGAAATATTTTGCTGGGGCGGCGACCTGATGGAAGCAGCAGGAGCAAAGTTGTTAATGCATTATAAAGCAACAGCATTTATGGGCGTTACAGCTGTCCTGAAAAATCTCGGTACAATCTCGCGTAACCTTACTCTCTGCAAACAGCAAATAGCTGATTATAAGCCAGATTTAATTATTCTTATTGATTACCCTGGATTCAACCTCCGGATTGCAGAATTTGCAAAAAAGTCAGGTTTTAAAGTTTTTTACTACATCTCTCCCAAGTTCTGGGCATGGAATGAAAAGAGAGTCAAGAAGATAAAGAAGTATATCGATAAGATGTACATTATTTTCCCGTTTGAAGTAGAATTTTATAAGAAACATAATATCTCAGTTGAGTACAGGGGTAACCCTCTTGTCGATGAGACAGAAAGAAGAATATCCTCATTACCTGCGAAAGAAGAAATATTCAAATCCCTTAAGCTGGAGAATAAGCCTGTAATAGGATTACTTTCTGGAAGCAGAAGACATGAGGTTGAAGCAAATCTGCCGCAGATGATCAAGGTTGTCAGATATCTTCCTGAATACCAGTTTGTTCTTGCAGGAGTAAAGAATCTTCCTGATGAGCTTTATCTTAAAATCATCGGAAACGAGCCGATAACATTGATCAAGGAAAAGACTTACGAGATTCTCCATATAGCAGATGCAGCTCTTGTGGCATCAGGGACTGCCACACTAGAAACGGCACTGTTTGATACTCCCCAGGTTGTCAGCTATCGTGATGATTTTTTTACTATGATTCTTGCCTGGTTGGTGGTAAAACTGAAGTATATATCGCTTGTCAACTTAATAATGGAAGGCGAAGTCGTTAAGGAAATGCTTGGATATCTGGTTAATAAGAAAAATCTGCTGAGAGAGCTCAAGGCTGTTTTACCAGGTGGGAGTAAACGTGAAAAGATGCTCTCTGATTATAAGATATTAAAGGAGAAGCTTGGACCGGCAGGTGCATCGGGAAGGATTGCTGTCGATATGGTCAATGAATTGAAGGGGAGGGTGGAATAAAGGTACAAGGTACAAGGCAATTTTAAAAATAATCCCCTCCCTGGAGGGGTTGGGGTGGGTTAATTTTTTTCAAATGAAAGTAAAGTTGTTCATTATCTTAATCTTAGTAATATCTCTGCATTATCACTCTTCAGCCCAGATAAAGATTCGGGTTTTTGCAAATCAGACTCCTGAATCGGCAGTTTTTTCAATCACCGGAGGAGAATATGAAATAAACTCATTTACCGGTAACAACCTGACAGTAAAAAAAGGAACTCTTATCATAATCTCAAAACTCAGGGAAAAAATTGCTGTCAAAGTAATGAATGAAAAAGGATTCGTGTGTGATTCCATCTTATTCACAGGAAAAACGGGCAATGATTCATTCTCCCTGCGCATTAACGAAAAGACTCCTGTCCGGCAGTTTTATTCAGGTGATCTTCATTGCTTCCCGGACCTGACTACCCTGGTATTTATAAATATCCCCGATATTGAGACCTATATTGCAGGTGTTGTTAAGGCCGAAGGCGGGTCGGGCAAGAACATTGAATATTTCAAGACCCAGGCCATAATAGCAAGGACATATATGTACCGTTATTTCGATAAGCATCTTACTGACAGGTATAATCTATGCGATAATACTCACTGCCAGGCATTTAATGGTATTACAAGCGATTCTCTTATAATCAGGGCAGCCAGGGAAACAGCAGGGCAGGTAATCCTGGCACCCGACAGCACACTCATCATTTCAGCATTCCATTCTAACTGCGGTGGTGAAACCTCATCATCGGAAGATGTTTGGCTGACAGGTCAGACTTACCTGAAAAAAGTAACCGACCCGTATTGCCTCGCCTCGCGTAATGCAAAATGGCAGGCAGGAATCAGCCTCACTGATTGGCTCAGCTACCTTAAAAAAAATGGATATTCCGGCAAAACGGATGACATTACATTGTTAAATTTTTCGCAACTCAAAAGATTAACCAATTACCGGATCGGTGACTTCACCATTCCACTGCGTCAGATCAGGACGGATCTAAATCTCAGATCAACATTTTTTTCACTTTATGTTGAAGGCGATTCTGTAATTTTTAAAGGAAGAGGTTATGGACATGGTGTTGGTTTATGCCAGGAAGGAGCAATGGTTATGGCTTCAAAAGGATTTGATTATAAACAGATTATAAATTTTTATTATACGGGAGTTTTTATTTCAGATGTGAAAAATGCAGTAAATTATGAGGTAAACTAGAGAAAATTTCCTTTGTGCTCTTAGTGATTTCCTTCGTGAGTGGTTAAATTTTTCTTATTAACCACGAAGGACACAACCCCGAGTACTCGGGAGCACGAAGAACACAAAGGATTTTATTGAACCATTCAGCATTAATTTGATTATTTTTGCCAATCAGGCTTTCGTATGTTTGCGATTTTCAGAAAAGAGATAAGCGGATTTTTCAGCAGCCTTACAGGCTACATTGTAATCATTGTTTTTTTGATTATAAACAGCCTCTTCATGTGGGTATTTCCCGGCGAATGGAATATTCTTGACAGCGGTTATGCCGGTCTCGATACTTTGTTTTTCCTCTCGCCATGGGTATTTCTGTTTCTTGTTCCTGCTGTCACAATGAGGATGATAGCCGAGGAGAAACGACTTGGAACTATTGAACATCTATATACTAAGCCCCTTACAGAAAGGGAAATTATATGGGGAAAATATCTTGCATCTGTCGCCTTGGTACTGCTATCTCTTCTGCCATGCCTTATTTATTATATATCAGTTTATCTGCTTGGAGAGACACCCGGTAACCTCGATAAAGGAGCGACGCTGGGAGCCTTCATTGGCCTGTTTTTTCTCGCAGCTGTTTATGCCTCTGCAGGGATTTTTGCATCATCAATAACAGATAATCAGGTGATTGCATTTATCATTGCTGTTTTATTTTGTTTTGTCCTGTTCATGGGATTCGATTCATTTGCTTATTTGCCCGGACTTAAAAAACTGGATGAATTTGTAATCAACCTCGGGATAAATGAACATTATAAATCCATAAGCAGGGGAGTCATAGATTCCAGGGATGTAATTTATTTCATTGCAGTTTCTTTGATTTTCGTTGAAGCTACACGATTAATGTTGTTATCACGTAAGTGGAAGAAAAAGAGCTGATTATGGCAGAAGTTAAAGATACCAGAAGCCTAAAGCTGAAAAGCTGGATCCAGTTTACGATGATAGTTGCTGCAATTATTGTAATCGCATCTGCATTTAAGGCTTTAAGACTCAGGCTTGATCTTACCGAAGATAAAAGATACACTCTTTCAACACCAACACATAACATTCTGAAAGGACTTACTAAGGATGTTTTTATACAGGTGTATCTCGACGGTGAGATGCCAATTCCTTTTAAAAAGCTAAAACGATCTGTACAGGAGATGCTTGAAGAGTTCAGGATTGCATCCGGAAAGCACATTGATTATGAGTTCATCAATCCTGCAGATAAAAAAAATGCACAGGAAAGGGAAGAGCAATACACAACACTTTACAAAAAGGGACTGAATCCTGTCGATATACAGGCAGGAGATAAGGAGGGAGGCAAAAGCCAGAAAATGATCTTCCCGGGAATGCTCATAAATTATAACAAAGTTGAAGTTCCGCTCAATTTCCTGAAGAATAATCAGTCCCTTTTGCCCGAACAAAATATTCTTCATTCAATGGAAAGTCTTGAATATGAGATGATTCAGACTATTGCAACCATCAGTTCAGATACTATATATAAGGTAGCATTTCTTGAAGGGCAGGGTGAATTACAGGATGTTGAGGTTGGAGACATAACTTACTACCTTTCCAGGTTTTTTACAATTGACAGAGGCTCAATCGACGGAAAAACAGGAATACTTAATAATTATGCTGCCGTAGTTGTCGCCAAACCAATGAAAGAATTCAGCGAATCTGACAAGCTTGTACTCGATCAGTATATCATGAAGGGCGGAAAAGTATTATGGCTTGTTGAAGAGGTGGATGTAAACTCTGACAGTCTGATAAATGGTGAAACTGTTGGACTCTATCACCCGGTAAATATAGAGGATATTTTATTCAGGTATGGAGCCAGAATAAATCCCGAAATAATACAGGATATTGCCGATTTTATGGTGTTGCGATTATCTGTTACCACGGGAGCAGAATCAAGACAGATTGTGCCGGTTCCCTGGTTTTATTATCCACTCCTCAGCCCTAACCAGAACCATCCGATTACTAAAAATCTGAATAAAGTCAGCGGAGAATTCGTCAATACAATTGATACTGTTGGTCTCGATCCGGCAATCAAAAAAACAATATTACTTTCAACATCGTCTTATTCCAGGACACTTTCTCCACCTCTTGTTATAAGGTTGAAAGAAGCAGAACTGACACCTGATGAAAAAGATTTCAATAAATCGGGTCTTTCTGCGGCACTTTTGCTTGAAGGAGTATTCCCTTCTGCATTTAAAAACAGGATGATAAATAACATAGTCAATGATCCTGGCTTTAAACTGAAGACCTCAAGCAGGGAGACTAAAATGATAGTGGTTGCCGATGGAGATATAATAAGGAATGAAGTAAGCAGGATGGGAAACAAAGCAATCCCCTCATCTCTTGGTCAGGATAAATATACTGGGCAAATCTACGGCAATAGAGACTTCATTATTAATTGCATGAATTATCTTGTTGATAATAATAGTCTTATGGAACTGAGATCGAGAGAGATGAAATTACGGGTGCTCGATAAGCAAAGGATCAAGACGGAAAGATTGAAGTGGCAGCTCATAAATATTACTTTACCTCTTCTTATTGTCATTCTAGCAGGAATTATTTACGGATTCATTAGAAAAAGGATATATACAAAGTGTTGATAATGAATAAATTGATTATCAGAAATATTTTGTTATCTGTTCTGTTAATTCTGCTTCTGGTGCTTGTTTTCCTTTTTAAAAGCCGGTCACCTTTTGGTAAGAGTCAGAGCTCATTTGCTGCAGAACCAAAAAAGGAAATAACCAGAATTGAATTTTTGCACGAAGGGGAAAAACTGGTCCTGACAAAAGACGGAGATAACTGGATCGTAAACGGTAAGCATGAAGCCAGAAAGAGCGGCATTAACTTTATTACAAGGATTTTAACAGAAATTAAAATTAAATCTCCTGTGTCACCCGAATTATTTCAGGCT
>JAPLEC010000082.1 GCA_026391515.1 Bacteroidia bacterium
AGAAGCCATCGAGAATGAAATTTTGGGGCTAATTAATGATGATGAAAAACTGAATCGCATATATAAAATCATTACCAGTGTGCATGGAATAGGTTTTGTTACTGCCTCTTATATATTAGTGACTACTAATGAATTTATAAACATTAATAATCCTAAAAAGTACGCTTGTTACAGTGGAGTGGTCCCTTTCGAGCACTCTTCCGGATCCAGCGTAAGAGGAAAGACCAGAGTATCACAGATGGCCAACAAAAACATTAATACCTTGCTTCATTTGGCAGCATTATCAACAATCCGAACGCAAGGGATTTACAAGAATACTATAATCGTAAAGTAGCTGAAGGCAAAAACAAAATGAGTGTTTTAAATGCTATAAGAAATAAACTCGTGTTAAGAATCTTTGCTTGTGTAAACCAAAACAGAGAATATGAAAAAAAGTATTGCTATAAATTTGTTTAAACCATAGTAATCGGTACAATGTTTATGACGAGCAAGTTATAAGTCAAGGTATACAAAGTTTTATAGGAAGCACTGGCGCGGTCGCGGTACCGGCATTACAAATCTGTCTTAGGTGCAGGGGCAAATTGCAAAAAAATGTGACAAACAAATGACCTTTATTGTCCGTGTTAGCAACTGTGCTAGTTTTTTTATCAGTCTAAACGGAATTACCAAACATATGGAATTATCTTATAACGAGTTTTAAGAGAATATTCAAGATAACCCCTCAATTCTTTTTTTAAGGTTTTATCCTCCAAATATGTCCTTGTTATATGAAGAGTAATTAGAAAACCAACGGGAAGAATGCTCCAAAGAGATCCAAAGAGTAACGGAAATCCTATTGATTGGATAATCGAACCCAAATAAGCGGGATGTCTTACAATTTTATAAAGTCCGGTTTCACAAACAGTATGTTCTCTATCAGTTTGAATTCTAACAGTACTAGAAAAAAAATTGTTTTGCTTTTGTGCAAAGAGAAAAAGTAGTTGTCCAGATACTGTTAAGAAAATTCCAAGTAGATAAAAAATCCAATGAAAATTTGGTGACCAATGATAACGACCAGAATCAAGTCCGGCAATTATGAACATGGTAATTGTAATTAAGAAGGATAATCCTAACAATATTTTATCCCATTTTTTGGCACCTTCTCCTGGTTTTGTTCGTTCAGTTAAAAGTTCAGAATCCGGTCTTAGGACCGTATAATTTAATGTAAACATTATTAGTCCAATAATCACGTAAATCAAACCCTGCCAATAATCTAACCTTCCAGCACTGATAAAGGGGATAAGAAAGAAAAAGAAGGTACCAGCAAAATGTTTTATAATATAACTAGTTTTCATGGGATCACGTTTTTAAGTTTTTTGTCTTTGGCATAGAGTCGTACGAGGCATGGTTGCTAACGGGAGTTTGTCTAAAAATCATTTTCCTAGAACTTTTTTCAGTAAATTTAAAGCGATTTAAGCGACAGCTGCATTTGCCCTGTATAAATTATCGTCTGGGAAATAGAAGCCTCTAACCAGCTTATTTTTCGCCTGAAAA
>JAPLEC010000354.1 GCA_026391515.1 Bacteroidia bacterium
GGAGGAATGCTGGCTTACAATAAATTACAGACAGCTCTTTTCCCTGAGATTACCTTTCCTAAGATCAAAATAATTGCTGATGCAGGGGAACAACCGGTCGACCAGATGATGCTGACAGTCACCAGACCTCTGGAGCTTGCCATCAAGAAAGTCCCTGACCTGAAAAGAGTGCGCAGCGCCACAAGCCGTGGGAGCTGTGAAATATCAGCATTCATGAAATGGAATACTGATATTGATCTCGGACAACAACGAATAGAATCAAGAATAAATGAAATAAGGAATATCCTTCCGGCAGATGTGGAGATAACTGTTGAGAGAATGAATCCCTCAATTCTTCCTGTCATCGGGTATACTCTCGAAGGGAAAGGACGTTCTCCAATCGACTTAAAATACATTGCCACCTATACCATTAAATTCTGAAAGCGATTTCATAAAATCAAACGGGTTTATTTCTGATTACAGGATGCTTTATCTGACAGTCACCGATATGATGTTAAAGGATAAAGCTCAGCTCGAAAACCTTGTAATTCAAAATGATGGGAAGCGAATAATAACTCTCAAAGATATTTCTGCTGTCAATATCAGGGAAGCTAAGGAGTATGTAAAAATCAATGCAAATGGGAAACAGAACATTCTTGTCGCTGTAATCAAACAGCCAAACACCAATCTGGTAGATCTTTCTGACAGGATGGGAATTAAACTTAATGATTTACGAAAGATACTCCCGGCAGGTGTAGAAATACGTCCATATTACATTCAGGCTGACTTTGTAAGAGATACTGTCCGTAGCGTAAGTGATGCAATGTGGCTTGGGTTATTGCTTGCAATAATTGTAGCAGTACTTTTCCTGCGATCCCTTAAAGCATCTTCTGTCATTCTTTTCACAATACCTGTTACCCTTTTTCTCACTATCCTTGTTCTTTATGCTACGGGACAAACGCTCAATATAATGACCCTGGGTGCAGTGGCTGCTGCGATAGGACTGATTATTGATGATGCAATTGTTGTTGTGGAACAGATTCACCGGACGCATGAGGAGAATCCTGAAGAATCGTCGATAGATCTTGTGCATAAAGCTATTCATTTTCTCATTCCCGCAATGGTCGGATCATCGCTCAGCACAATTGTGATCTTCCTTCCATTCGTTCTTATGTCCGGTGTTGCTGGTGCATTTTTCAAAGTCATGACCAATGCTATGATCATTGCGCTGGTCTGTTCATTTTTTGTCTCCTGGATAGTCCTTCCTGTAATTTATCTTCTGCTTACAAGAGAAGGTAAAAAACATTCAGTTAAACCAAAGACTTTTGTCAGGAAGCAAAAATGGGTGACATTTCTCATTGCCAGGCCCTGGTTGAGCGTCTCTTTTATCATCCTGCTGATAATTTCCATTTTTCTGATACTTCCGAAGATAGAGACCGGTTTCCTGCCGGAGATGGATGAGGGTTCAATCGTACTCGATTATTTGTCACCTCCGGGGACTTCACTTGAAGAGACCGACAGGATTCTTCGTGAAGTTGAAAAAATAATTGCAGTTATCCCTGAAGTTGGAACCTATTCACGACGAACCGGAACTGAAATGGGATTTTTTATAACGGAGCCAAACAGCGGTGATTATCTTATTCAGCTTAAAAAAGACAGGAAAAGGTCAACAGAAGAGGTTATTGAAGATATCCGTGCACGGGTTGAAGCGACACAACCCGCTCTTCAGATAGATTTTGGACAGGTATTCGGTGACATGCTTGGCGACCTTATGGCTTCTGTTCAGCCTATTGAAGTAAAAATCTTTGGTAATGACAGAAAAAAGCTTGAAGAATATTCAAAGCAAGTGGCCGAAATAGTCAATAATGTACCAGGAATTGCCGATGTATTTGATGGTATCATAATTACAGGTCCGTCTGTTATGATGGTCCCTGATCCAAACAGGCTTGCGTTGTTCGGACTTACGCCTGCCAGTCTCCAGTTTCAGGCGCAGACCATGCTTGAAGGAAATATTGTCGGTTCAGTAAATGAAAAGGAGCAATTCACAAATGTGAGAATGATATACCCGGGAAGCAATAAAGCCGGGGTTGAAGATGTGAAGAAGCTCCAGGTCTTCCTGCCTGACGGAACGTTAAAATCAGTCACGGAATTTGCAGATTTTCATATAATTGAAGGCGATCCTGAGATACAACGTGAAAACCTGCAGAATATGGGTGTCGTAACTGCCCGCCTGAGCGGCCGTGATCTTGGGAGTGCAATGCAGGAAATAACAGGCAGGATTTCTGAAACGATTAAACTGCCTCAAGGTTATTCAATAGTGTATGGCGGTGCTTATGCTGAACAGCGGCAATCATTCAATGAACTCCTGATAATCCTCATAACTGCCTGTCTTCTTGTCTTTTGTGTGATACTTGTTCTTTATAAGGATTTCAGAATTGCTCTTGCAATCCTGGGTATAGGGATCCTGGGAATTTCCGGATCAGTTCTGGCCCTTTTTATAACAGGCACGCCCCTGAACGTGGGAAGTTATACAGGTCTTATTATGATTGTCGGAATAATTGGTGAGAATGCAATATTCACTATTCTTCAGTTCAGGGAGGCCCGTTTCACCATGAGTGTTGACGATTCAATTGTATATTCCATTTCAATCCGGCTGCGTCCGAATCTGATGACTGCATTCGGGGCAATTATTTCCCTCATGCCGCTTGCTATTGGTGCAGGTACGGGAGCTCAACTGCATCAGCCTTTGGCTATTGCAATTATAGGAGGATTTTTAATAGCTATCCCGCTACTTCTAATTGTTTTACCAAGTATCATGAGGATTATTTATAAAGAGAAAAGCTGATTCGGATAAAGCTTTTAGAAAATGTCATCTTCTATTTTGGCTCTACATGAATCGTGACGGATAAATTTTCGTAAGAAGAAGTCAGTTCGTTTTCAATCCTATCGCAGTACTCATGTGCATGGATTACAGACTCATCCTTAGGTATTTCTACATGAATATCAATAAACCTATAGTTTCCTGCAACACGGGTGCGAAGGCTATGGTAATTCACCTCCATACTTTTCAGCTTCCTTTCAAGGTCAATGATTTCATCATCACTCCATGCTGTATCCAGCAAAGGTGAAAAGGCACGCTTCAGCAAAGAATATGATTCCTTGATAATGAAGAACGCAACCAATATTGCAACAACAGGATCGAGCCATTTAATATCCGTCAGTAAAATCAATCCAAGTCCTGCAGCCACTCCTGTTGAGGTATAAACATCTGTTTTAAGATGAAGTGCATCAGCCTCAAGGGCAACTGATTTTGTTTGCCTGGCAACTTTGTACAACCTCCGTGATACAATAATATTGACAATGGCGGAAATAACCATTACGACGGTGCCAATCCATATTTTTTCAAGAACAATATCTTCACCTATCAATTTTCTGACAGCCTCAAAGATGATCCATATTGCTGCTGCAAAAATCAGTAATGCCTCAATTACTCCTGAAATATTTTCAACTTTGCCATGTCCATACGGATGCCGTGAATCAGGCGGAATATCAGATACTTTAACTGCAAAAAATGCAATGATTGACGCTATAAGATCCATTGATGAGTGGATAGCTTCTGAGATAATACTGACAGAACCGCTGATGATACCAACAATAAGTTTCATAACTATCAAAATGGTATTTGATATCACTGACAGGCGGGCAACTTTAACTTTTGCATTCATACGATCAGGGGAAGCAGTTATCAAATTTAATCAGAAAAAACTATACTAAAATTAATATCAGACATTAATCAAATCATAGGAGTTATTTCCTAATCCGATCTTTTCGGCATGTTCCAGTCCTGCCTGCCAGAATGTATCAGGATGAGTGAGCTTAAATTTATCCTCTCCCTGCAGATTTCCTTTTTTATGATCTTCGCATATTCTGCTTCCGGGAAGAGCCGGAGCAGCTTTTACCATATCGGCACATGCACGATCCAGAGCTACCGGATCAAATGATGCAGCGATCCCTAAATCCTGCACAAGAGGATAGTCATTAAAACCATAGCAATCACAATCGGGTGAAACATTCATTATGAAATTGATATGAAATGATGGTTTATCTTTGACTGCGGCATAAGCATACTCTGCAACTCTTTTACAGACCGTTTCAGAAGCATTCTGCCATACCACCCTGACTGAGTCGTACTGGCAAACTGCAATGCATTGACCACATCCGACACATTTTACATAATCGATATGAGCAATTTTGTCATTTCCGACATGGATGGCATCATGCGCACAATATTTCTCACACATCCCGCAGCCGGTGCAATTATGCTCGTAAATCTGAGGTGAAGAGCCTGAATGAAGGAATAACTTACCGCCAACAGATGCGCAGCCCATGCCCAGGTTTTTCAGAGCACCTCCGAATCCTGTCATTTCATGCCCCTTGAAATGATTCATTGAGATAATTATATCGGCCTCTGCAATTGCTGTACCTATTTTGGCTGTTTTGGAATAATCCAGATTCAGATCAATCTCATGAAAATCAGTTCCTTTTATGCCATCACCGATTATTACCGGACAATCAGTTGCAAGCGGATTGTAACCATTTTCAAAAGCAGCTTCAAGGTGTGAAGGAGCATTTGATCGTCTTCCGTAATAGAGTGTATTGCAATCAGTTAAGAAAGGAACAGCCTCCTTTGATTTCAGCAGCTTAACAATATGGGCAGCATAATTAGGCCTGAGATATGCCAGATTACCGGGCTCACCAAAATGTATTTTGATAGCTACGATCTTTTTTTGAAAATCTATTTCTAGAATGCCTGCTTTGATTACCAGGTTCTCGAGCTTTTTCAGAAGGTTTTGTGAAGGCTTCACCCTCAGGTTGGTGAAATATACTTTTGATTTTGACATATCGATTTAACGTAACTGGGAATAAGTACTTTAAATTATCTGGATGGCAAATATGTAAAAATATTATCAAAAATGCGAAATCATTTCATGGATCTGTTCTATAAGCCATTTGGGGGTTGAGGTTGCTCCACAAACACCAACACTCTGTTTACCAACAAACCACGACCGGTCAATTTCATCGGGGTTAGAAACAAAATATGTATCAGAATTTATTTTTTTACAGACTGAATACAGCATTTTCCCGTTCGAACTCTCTTTCCCGCTAACAAATATTATGACTTCATGTTGTCGCGCGAAGTCTTTAAGATGAGGCTCACGGTTTGATACCTGTCCGCATATCGTATGATTTACGTAAAGAAATTTATCAGCATAAACGATTCCTTTATCTTTCATCTTTGACCGTAACAGATCAGCGAATTTATTATACTCTTTAACACCCATGGTTGTCTGGGAAAAAAGCCATACTGGTCTCGAAATATCTATTTTAAACAAATCATCAGGGCCTGATACAAGTATCCCTTCATCCTCTGTCTGTCCCATAAGTCCGACCACTTCAGCATGTCCGGGTTTGCCGAAAATAACAACTTGTCCATTGTTTTCCCTTATCTTAAGCCATGTATTCATGATTTTTGACTGAAGTTTTTTAACAATGGGACATGTAGCCTCAATAATGGTAATATTATTCTTTTCGGCTATATAATATGTTTCCGGCGGTTCACCATGTGCTCTGATAAGGACTTTACAGTTCTTCAGTTTTTTGAATTGTTCATAATTAACTGAAGCAAGGCCAAGTGCTGAAAGCCGTTCAACTTCTTCATCGTTGTGAACTATAGGTCCGAGGGAAAAAACCTTTTCACCTTTCAGGAGGGCATTCTCAGCAACCTCGACAGCATTTTGTACTCCGAAACAAAATCCGGATTTCTTATCGATCTCAACTACCATTTATTTTCTTTTCGATGATTTGTCTTACCCAGGTCATTTGCTCTTCAACGGTCATCCTGCTGTTATCAAGAACAATTGCATCATCAGCTCTGCGCAATGGGCTTATATCCCTGTTCTCATCTGTAATATCCCTGGCAACAATATTCTTCCTGATTTCCTCAAAATCAACATTAACTCCTTTATTTATAAGTTCATCGTATCTTCTTTTTGCCCTTATTTCAACTAAAGCTGTCATGAATATTTTCAGATCGGCATCCGGAAATACAACCGTTCCGATATCTCTTCCGTCCATAACTATTCCTTTAAACACACCTATTTGTCGTTGCAATTCCACCATGCGGGCACGTACTTCCGGTATCTGGCTTATTCTGCTTACATGGGCAGAAACCTCTATCCCCCTTATCTCTTTTTCAACATTCTCAGAATTCAGAAAGGTCTCATATTCAGCAATATCCGGATTATATACAAATTCTATATGTATATCTTTCAATTCACGGATTATCCCTTCTATGTTTATGTTGCCTTTCCCGATAAAATCTCTTCTCATACAGTAGAGTGTAACTGCCCGGTACATAGCTCCACTGTCGATAAAAATATAGTTAAGCTCTTTTGCTATTGCTCTTGCAAAAGTGCTTTTGCCACAGGACGAATATCCGTCAATTGCTATAATTAATTTCTTCTTCATTAACTGCCTTTAATCATTCTAACATGTTACATTACAATATATTACTGAATGTTTTTGTCCAAACTACTTTGTGCTCTTAGTGATTTTCCTTAGTGTTCTTTGTGGTTAGCTTTTTTAACCACCAAGGACACAAAGTTCAAACGAAGAGCACAAAGGAAATACAAAGGTGATAATTACACCGATAATTTCAAAGGATCATTTCCGGAACCTGCTATATAGCTTGTCGGGCCGGATAATAAGTGAGAAATGATTTGACGATCCTGCGAGATGATATGTTGCCCTGCCGAATTCTATGCTCATCCACGATATATTTATTCCAAAGCCCCATGAAAAACCAACTGTTGAAGTTTTAGTATCAATTTTAAGCTCCTTTCTTCTCTGATAATTATATCCAGCGCTTAAATAAAAGTTTTTATGCGGTATAAGTTCAACTCCCAGTAAAACATGCCTCATTATATTTTCAAGGAATTCAGACGATTGAAGATAATCATTGGTCGAAGTAGTATCGTTGTACTGGTAAGTAAGATCGTATTTCTCCAGGTGTCGCAATGTCAGTGAAAAACGAAACGGGGCATGAGCAAGTTTCTGTGAAAGGCCGGCTTGAATTTCAAACGGCAATTTTTGTCTTGGTTCTCCCGCGTACGTCGTTACTTCCATGCCTAAGTTCTTGATTACCAGGCCTGCGGAAAAAAGCCCTGACCTGTTGTGATATGCTGCCCCAAGGTCAAATGCTAAACCGAATGAGGTATATCTTTCGAGATGAGATAATATTGGTTTAAAATTTATTCCCAGAGTAAAAAGAGAGTCTATCACTCTGGAATAAATTAATGATAAAGCATATTCCGATGCGCTGAAAGATCCGGTAATTGTCCCGGAGGCATCTGCCTCAGTGAATGAACCGTAATTCAGATAGGTGATACCGGCTGCAAAATTACCGACTCCGGGATATGACCTTGAGTACATTGCAAGACCATAGTTTATACCGGCAAAATAGTTTACATAATTCAGTGCGAGACTCTTTTCCATACCTGTGTTTAAAAGCCCCGGATTATGATATGCAAGATTCAGATTATCAGTATTTAATGAAACATTTGTCCCTCCCAGTGAAGCTATGAGCCCTGAATGCGTAAGGTTAAGGAACTCATAAACATTATCTCCACCTGTTTGAGCTTTTGAAGTCAGAACAAACAAATTAATCAGGAGAACAAATAAAAATTTTTTGGCCATAGTACGATCCATAACCAAATATAGTATGAATTTAAATAAACGGGTTACTCTTGTTAAATAGTATTATTGAATATAATATGAGTTCTTCCCGGGATTGATCAGGCAGTTTTCCCCGTGAGGGCAAGTGCATCATCAATCTTCTTCCGGCGGCCATTCATCTGCGACATAAACAAGCCTGCTATAACAATCAGCATGCCGGCAATGTTCTGCATTGTCAGCTTTTCTCCAAAAATTATGAATGAAAAGATAGAAGTAAAAATCGGGATACAATTTGAAAAAACATTTGCTTTGCTGATGCCCATATTTTTTACTGAAAATGCAAAAAGAATAAATGCTCCACAGGGAGCAAAAACAGATAACTCAACAACTGGAATGAAATGCCTGAAAGAGAAAGCAGTATTAATGAGATGACGCAAGTCGAAGATCAAAAACAGGGGCAGAAAGAGAACAGCACCTATCACATTCTGAACAAATACTATAAAAACAGGATTGTATTTTCCAACAAGCCGGTTAAGTGTAAGATTGTAACCTACAGCTGAAAAAACTGCAATGGTCAACAGGCCTAAACCTCTGATATTAAATGATAAAGAACCGTTCTTATTCAGTATAAAAACCAGGACACCCAGAAATGAAATAATTATACCGGCGTAATTGATCAATCTTAACTTTTCTTTTAAGATAATCCAGGCACCCAGCGCTGCAATTACCGGAATAGTTGAAATGAGCACCGAACCAACAGTTGCTGAAACATAGGTCAATCCGAAGCTTTCACCAAGAAAATAAATGAATGGTTCAAATAATGCCAGCGTGAAAAATAGCTTTCTATCCTCTTTTTTTATTTTAATAAAATTTTTAGTTATTAAGAGAAAGGCAAAAAGAAGAATAACAGCAAGAACAAGCCGAATAAAAACAATGGTAACAGGGTGAAAAGTTTCATTGGCAATTTTGAACCAGACAAATGAAAATGACCAGAAGATCATTGCCAAAACAACAGCACCGTATGTACCAGCTATTTTCTTCATTTTAACAGTCCGGATTATTCTTGCTTTCCGGCGTCACGAATTTATATTATATATTTATAATTATTTACCAGAGATTAAAAAATTTGATTTGATCAGGAATTATTCTCCATACTATCTTTGCCTGCCTCACCCCCTTCCGTCCCCCGCTCACAAGGAGAGCGGGGGAAACTGAATCTAATGGCCCGTCTATTTCGACCAGGATTTTCCAATATCTGATTTTTGTGATGTAAATGCCAGAAGATTAGACAGATAACTATCTATTATGTTTCGAATATGTTTAAAAATGATTTGACTCCGATTTGAAACTGAAACATAAATTATTATATTTGCCGCCTCAAAGAGAAAATAACCAGAACTGATATCCAAGAGTGTAATAAGACAATCATATAATAACCATAAATCAGATTTAAATGAAGATTCTGGTATGTTTAAGCAATGTCCCCGACACAACGACCAAGATTAAATTCAGCGAGGGGAGTTCTTCAATTGATACAACGGGCATTCAATGGGTAATTAATCCATGGGATGAACTCTCTCTGACCCGCGCTCTTGAACTTAAAGATGATCCGGCTAACGGGATAAAATCAGTAACCGTTGCACATGTGGGACCGGTATCATCAGAACCAACTATCCGGAAAGCTCTTGCTATCGGAGCCGATGATGCAGTACGGATAAACGCTGAATCGCCGGATGCTTATTATGTAGCCGCGCAGCTTGCTGAAGTAATTAAAAAAGAGCAATTTGATATCATTTTATGTGGGATAGAATCAAGCGATTATAACGGATCAATGGTCGGAGGGATGATTTCAGAATTCCTGGAAATACCTTCAATATCAGCAGTTTCAGGGATTAAAATCGAAAGCGGAAATCCTGTAATTACACGTGAAATTGATGGAGGAAAAGAGATTGTGACCGTTCCCGTTCCGTTCGTTGCAATAGTTCAGAAAGGAATTTCAAAGGAACCTCGAATTGCCGCTATGAGAGGGATTATGCTTGCCAGGACAAAACCTGTCAAAGTATTTGAACCGGTAACAGTTGAGCCGTTAACACAAATTGTGGTTTTTGAAAAACCGGCTCCCCGTTCTGCCTGTCGTTATGTTGATGCTGAAAATCCTGCACAGCTTATTGATCTTCTTCAGAATGAGGCAAAAGTTATCTGATTAATGAATTAATTTAAAACAATATGTCAGTATTAGTATATACCGAAAATTGGGACGGAAAATTTAAAAAGATCTCCTTTGAACTGGTATCTTATGCTTCAGAGGTCGCAAAAATGCTCAATACCACTGTCACCGCTCTTTCAATCGGGAAAATTGATGAGACAGAATTAAAAAAGCTTGGAAACTACGGTTCACAAAAGATCATTAGTGTTTTTAACGATCTGGTTGAAACACTTGATAATCAGGTTTATACAAATATAATTTCAGAAGTTTCAATCAGAGAAAAGGCTTCTGTAATTATAATATCCAATAATAATACCGGTAAAGCATTGGCACCACGGTTATCTGTCAGACTAAAGGCTGGCGTCGGTTCATGTGTAAGCAAGCTGCCTTTGAATATTAATCCGTTTACAGTTTATAAGAAAACATATTCGGGTAATGCTTTTGCTCATTTAGTTATCAAATCAGATGTCAGAATAATTACCCTTGCTCAGAATTCTTTCAACCTGATTGAAACTGAAAATAATGCTGTTATTGAAAAGGCAGATGTGACAGTTAATAGTTCTTTTGTCAAAACGAAAGTTACTGATGTAAAGAAGCAGACAGGAAAGATTTTACTTACGGATGCAGATATCGTGGTATCAGGAGGAAGAGGAATGAAATCGCCTGATAACTGGACACACCTTGTTGAGCTTGCTGAAGCACTTGGAGCAGCAACCGCCTGTTCACGTCCCGTTTCCGATGAGGGTTGGCGCCCTCACGAAGAACATACAGGTCAGACAGGCAAGATCATAGCTCCCAACCTTTATATTGCTGTCGGCATTTCAGGAGCGACACAGCACCTGGCAGGTGTAAGCGGTTCGAAGTACATCGTAGCCATAAACAGCGACAAAGACGCACCAATATTTGAAGCTGCACAGTACGGTATAGTTGGTGATGCATTAAAAGTTTTGCCAAAGCTGGTTAGTGCAGTAAAAGAAATGAAAAAATAAAAATTGCCACAAAGAAGCAAAGACTTGCCCCCTACCCCCTAAAGGGGGTTTATAAATAACTGATATTCAATAAGTCCCCTTTAGGGGATTTAGGGGCTTATATAAGAAAAGTTGTTAACCTAAATTTGTGACATTATAATTTGAAGTTACCCTGAATGATCCGACAAATTGTTTTTGCATTTGCGCTCCTAATTACTTTCGGTGTATTTTTTTATACAATTAACCGACTTATCAGATTTTTCAAACTGACCAGACCGGCATTTCCCATCAGAAATTTTGGGAAGAGGTTCGGAATAATGATGAAAGTCGCTTTCGGCCAGACAAAAATTTTCCGTCGTCCTGTAATCGGATTATTCCATGCAATTGTTTTCTGGGGATTCTGTGTCATTATTTTCGGAAGCATAGAAATGGTCATTGATGGCTTAGCAGGAACAGAAAAAGCCCTGAAAATCCTTGGACCTGTTCATGATTTTATTATGGCTTCAGGCGATATTTTCGCTCTTCTTGTAGCAATATCAATCATAGTTTTTCTTTCCCGCCGTCTCCTTTTCCATATAAAACGGTTTGAAGGGATTGAGATGAAAAAAAGATCTCATATCGATGCGAATATTGCCTTAAGTCTGATATTGCTGTTAATGATTTCTCTTATGACAATGAACCTGGGATATCTTGGATATCAGGAAGTTACAGGAGGATCGATTGCCGGGGTTTACCCTGTTGGCAGAATTCTTTACACTCTCTTCAACGGTGCTTCAGCTGAAAGTTATAAAACACTTTACCAGGTTTCATGGTGGACACATATACTGCTGATCTTCTTTTTTGCAAACTATCTTCCCTATTCAAAACATTTCCATGTCTTCATGTCGGTGCCCAATGTTTTTCTTTCACGGCTCGAACCACTGGGCAAGCTCACAAACATGGATAATATTACACGGGAAGTAAAGCTGATGCTCGATCCTGGTACTGCATTTGCAGCGGCTCCCGCTGATACTCCTGTCGAAAGATTCGGAGTGAAAGATGCAGAGGATGCAACCTGGAAGAATTATTTCGATTCACTCTCATGCACCGAATGCGGCAGATGCACATCTGTTTGTCCTGCTAATATCACCGGTAAAAAGCTGTCGCCCAGGAAGATAATGATGGACATGCGGGCAAGGATGAAAGAAAAAGGTCCATTGATGGTAAAAAATGGGAGAGACTTTACCGATAATCGTTCATTATTGCGGGACTATATTTCAGAAGAAGAGCTCTGGGCATGCACTACCTGCAATGCATGTGCAAAAGAGTGCCCGATCAATATCAACCATCCTTCACTGATTGTTGATATGCGAAGATATCTTGTTCTTGAAGAAGCCTCCGCTCCCGGGGAGCTGAAATCTGTCTTCAACAATATTGAAAACAACGGAGCACCATGGCAATATTCCCCGGAGGACCGTCTTCTTTGGGCTGATCAGGTTCCGGTAATGGCTGATGTTTTTGCAAAAGGAGAAAAGCCCGAATACCTTTTCTGGGTTGGCTGTGCCGGAGCATTTGATGACAGGTATAAAAAGGTTGTCAGGGCATTTGTGAAAATACTTACTCATCTTAATGTCAGCTATGCTGTTCTCGGTAAAGAAGAGACCTGTACAGGCGATCCTGCCCGGCGTGCCGGTAACGAAATGCTTTACCAGATGCAGGCTCTGCAGGTGATCGAGATCTTCAGAAAATATGAAGTAAAAAAAATCATAACCACCTGTCCCCATTGTTATAATATCTTTAAGAATGAATATCCCGACCTGGACGGTAATTATCAAGT
>JAPLEC010000231.1 GCA_026391515.1 Bacteroidia bacterium
TAAGAATCTGAAGTAAGATCTTAATAGTTTTCAATATCCAGAAGCTCCGGCTTATTGATACCGGATCGTTTTCTGGCCGATTTTATTTATATGGAAATCAAAAGAGAAAAATTTCAAAAATCAGAACGCCTCTGCAGCAGAAAAATCATTTCCTCGCTGTTCGATGAGGGGAATATTTTCTATCTGCCCTTTTATAAAATTGTTTGGAGTAAAAGTCCTGTGAAGATACCTTCGCCAGCCCAGGTTGCTTTCAGTGTTTCAAAAAAAGGATTCAGAAATGCAGTAACCAGAAACCTGCTTAAGCGAAGAATGAAGGAAGCATATAGGAAAAACAAATACATTCTGTATGATTTTCTTATAAATGAAAATATTCAGGTCGTCTTCATTATAATATTCCGCGGGAATTCTGTTCCGGATTATCAGTCAATCGAAAAATCCCTGAAGGATATGCTAGATAAATTCATTGATGTCATACCGGATACTGAAAAAAACTGTTAAAGTTGTTTTAATTATTTCTTTTCCAGATTCTTTCCAAAATTTTCTTATTATTTTCGCCGATTCAAATAAAGTAAGTTAAGATATGAAAAAGTTACGGTCGCACAGGTTAATAATAATATGCAGTTTGCTGATTTTTGCGGGATTAAGTGCTGGATTCCTGGTCACTCAGGAAACACGTGATTTTAAAATTGCTAAAAACCTCGATATTTTCTTTTCTCTCTTCAAACAATTGAATACTTTCTATGTCGATGAGATTAACCCGGATAAAATTATTAAGACCGGCATCGATAATATGCTTAAAACGCTTGACCCATATACAGTTTATTTTCCTGAATCTGAAGCTGACGAATTTGTTCTCATGACAACCGGTAAATATGGAGGAATCGGATCGCTTGTAAGAGGCGGCGGCGAATATGTGGTTTTCAATGAGGTTTATAAGAATTTTCCGGCTGATCGTGCCGGAATAAAAGCTGGTGATAAGCTTACTAAACTTGATGGTGTTTCTCTTAAAGGTATGCCAACTGATAAAGTAAGTGATAAGTTAAAAGGAAATCCCGGAACAGACATTACCGTGACTGTCGAAAGAAATGGGAAAGAAATTGACTATACAATGAAAAGGGAAAAAATCATTATCCCTCCGGTCCCATATTTTGGAATGATCGATTCTAAAACAGGATATATCAGGTTTACCAATTTTACGCAGGATTGTATTGAGGATGTCAAAAACGCACTTGTGACATTAAAAACCAGCAATCCTCAGCAAATAATTCTTGACTTAAGAAGTAATCCGGGCGGATTGCTTACTGAAGCCGTAGAGATTGTAAATCTTTTTGTCGGCCCGGGAAATGATGTTGTTTCTACAAAAGGAAAAGTAAAGCAGTTTGATGAAGATTTTAAAACTACCAAAGCTGCTATTGATGAAAAAATCCCTATTGCAGTGCTGATAAACAGGGGTTCTGCCTCAGCAGCTGAAATTGTTGCAGGAGCTATTCAGGATCTTGACAGAGGTGTTATTGTCGGCCAGCGATCCTACGGAAAAGGGCTTGTCCAGGTGACCAGACCATTAAGTTATAATACACAGCTTAAGGTTAC
>JAPLEC010000226.1 GCA_026391515.1 Bacteroidia bacterium
CTCACTAATGCTACTGATTTAGCTGAGTCTGCATCATCAAGGGCATTCATTAATTCTTCAGCTGTCTTTCCTGGCGGTATGTTTAGAGTCTCTCTTTCTTTTATGTTATTATACAGGCTTTTTATATCTGCACTTCCTGTATAATCAAAAATCGTAAAGCCTTTATTGTCTTTTATACCGGTATTGGCACCTTTTTCCAGCAAAAGCCTCATGACTTCAAATTGCCCGTTTAGGCAAGCGCTTATCAGTGCAGTTATTCCATCATTTGCCTGTAAATCCATTTTTGCTCCTTTATTAAGCAATAACGTTACAGCTTCAGTTTTTCCTTGTTGGGAAGCCCACATCAGTGCAGTTATTTTTCCAATTGTTTGTAAATCCAATTTTGCCCCTTTGTCCAGTAATAACTTTACCACTTCAATATGACCCTCATAGGAAGCCATCATCAGAGCAGTTGCTCCTTTATTTGTCTGTAAATCTACCTTTGCTCCGTTATCCAGCAATAACTTTGCAGCTTCAGTTTTTCCTGTTTGGGAAGCCCCCATTATTGCGGATACTCCGGTGCTATCCTGTAAATCTACCCTGGCTCCTTTATCCAGCAATAACTTTATAATTTCAGTATTTCCTTTTTCGGAAGCCAACATCAAAGCAGTTGCTCCTTTATTTGCCTGTAAATCTACCTTTGCTCCTTTATCCAGCAATATCTTGAGCACATCAGCAGAACCATAATATGATACATACATCAGTAAGCTTGCACCATTTTTGTCACGATAATTAACAGAATCTATTCTTTGTACTATCAATAATGCATTTGCAAAATCTTTTGATTCCAATGCATTTATCAGCTTTTCAGCTTGTGTTGCTGTTTGAGCTTTTATTCCATTCGTGCAGAATAACAATAGAATAGAAATCGTTGTGATTGAAAAAAATGTTTTCATAGGATTGGGATTCTGATTAATTTATAAAATGAAAGTGACTCCTGAATAAACTATACTTGGCTCACCGGTGTTACAAACTGCAAGTTCATAATTTTTACTTTATTATAAATATAAAATTGCTTTAATTATAATTAAGCTTTAATTTTGTTACAAGGTGAACTGAATCTGATTTTAATTAAATTTTCACTTCGCAGTAACAAAAAGAATCAAAATGTGGAGTCCAGACACCACTAAAAAAAACGGGGCGATTCCGAAAAGCCTTATGAGTAGGCAAGCACAAGAAAAATTAATTGTTATGGTAAAAAAAATGATTTTCCGAACAGCCCTTTGTCTTGGCCTTTTTTCCCTTGTTCAGCTATATAGCTTTGCACAGGGAAAAACATCAGATGAACTTAAAGCAGAACGCGAAGCTTTGAAATCTGAAATGAAATCTAATGAAGCTGTAGAGCGTCAGGCAAAAATGGATAAGATTGAAGCTCCGGCACCTTGCGGAATTCAAAGTGTAGATGATCTTGCGAATAAATCGACTGCAAATTTAGCTGCTGCAAAAGAAAACAATAAATTAATTCCAGAAATGTACAAAAGAACAATTGGTGAGACTGTTGACGGAGTAACAGATGTTACTGTAAAGAAACCGACAGTGGCAGAACTGACAGAACTGGCTCTTAATATAGGAACACAAATTAAAGCTGTTACTGATGCATCAGCTGATGTTGCTAATGCTTCAAATGATATTGCTAAGGCAAGTCCGCTAAAAGCTCCAAAAGGAACAAAAGTTCTTAATTACACAAAAGATGTTAATTCACTCGTTTTGCCTGAACTGCAATTGAATCTAAAAGTTGTCAATAACCTTATTGCAACATTAAAATCTTCAGGTAATTATTAGTCCATTCATGAAGAGATTAGTATTTGTTATAATCTGTCTGTTGAATAGCCTTTGGAGCTATTCACAAACAGATTCCAGGTTCGTTGTAGGGGTGTCTGAATTTACCAGCGAGGAAGATTCAAAATACTCCCGGGCAGTCGCTGAAAAGATTGTTCAGGTAGTTACAAATACTAAAAGATTCAATGTGGTTGACAGAACCAGCTATGATAAAGTAAAACAGGAGCTTGAATTGCAAAAAACAGAAGCATTTCTCGATAGTAAAAACAATGTAAAACAAGATGCTGCTCTGGCTGCACAATATATGATAATCGGGCATATAATTAAAAATCCTGTTTATGCTATGAAGAATCCGGACGGCAGTGTAAATGGTTATAAAGCCAGTGTTGCATTTACTCTTAAAGTCAACGAAGTTGAAACCAGCAAGACTACCGAGGCAGAAAGCTTCCAAACTG
>JAPLEC010000373.1 GCA_026391515.1 Bacteroidia bacterium
GCTCAGCCAGGTCATATCCCCGCCTTATATAGAATTCATAAAACATATCTTTAGTCCAGTTTGACTGGCCTGAAGCATCGTCAACTTCGTAAGAATCATTGAAATAGCCTCGAAGATAATTCACGTCATAATCTTTGAAAATTGTATCAAAGTGTTTAAGGTAGTCATTGATTGCCTGTCCTGAGAAATGATCGATCACGTCTCCTTCGCCACCCGGACCTGCACGTTCTGCAAGCTTACCATGCCATCCTTCAAAAAGTGCATATAGTGTCCAGTTACCGGGAGGAGCTGTCCAATCAAGATTTTTCTCAGGAGTCACCAGACCTGTGAGATCTGCGATTTTTCCTGAATCTGAATATGCCATCAGTATATAAAGAGGAAGAGGTTTATCGAACCGTATCTGGTCGATGGCATAGAGCTGCAGGTCTTTGTTTTTGCTTATCGGATCGATCAGCTTTGACATGTCGGGTCTCTGTCCTACAGGTCTGATAAGTGGTGATTGCTGGAACTCAATTTTTTCATTGAGCTTCTGACCGCCCTGGAGAGTATAAGTTTTTAAATTGATATTCTTACAGGCATCATCAGGAGTTACCCACGGGCCTGCGAAAGGCCAGCCTGAAGCATTTGCAAGGTCAATCCCCAGGTCGAGACGCTTGGCTTCTTTTAATGTATATGTGAACATTTCCATCCATTTGGGCGACAGGTAGTTAATGAACTCATTTTCATGTCCTTTAACGCCATATATGACAGCTATTTCCATTCCTCCCAGACCTGCTTTCTGGTATTTTCCCATAGCGGCAGTAAGGTCAGATGGATTTACTATGCTTCCAGGCCACCACCAGCGTGTCCAGGGTTTGTTCATGCGGGTTATCTCCGGCCAGGAGAGCTGCTGGGCAGCTATTGTCTGTGAAAAGAGCAATAATAGAATTAATAACTTCTTCATGATATATTGTTTTTTTCTCTGTGGCTCTCTGTGTCTTCTCTGTGGCTCTCTGTGTAACTATAAGTTAAAAAAAACTTACACAGAGTTCCACAGAGTAGCACAGAGTTACACAGAGGAATCATTATTCAAGTACTCCAAAATAGAACCACAATTTATGTTTTTTCGGTCCGCTCATTTCGGTTGGTTTTCCGGCAGGCCCATACACCGAAGCATCGGTTGTAAGGCCGGTAGCAAGCTTTGATCCGAGAGCCGGAATACCATCAAGAAATGAAATATTTCCAACCGGTAATTCCGGATATGATTTTGGACCTGTAATTCCATAAAAATCATATAGTCTGAGATAGAGGTCATTATCTTCAGCTGCAATTAATATTTTTCCCTGTGCTGTACTGAGCTCCATCCATGTAAAGTCAGAGAAGTAACCTTTGAATTCAGGGTAGAAAAACGGGTAAGCTCCGGTCTGCGTGTTGTTGTAAATTTTACTCCAAACATTGTAATTAACACCCTGAAGCCTGTTTTTCCAGACACGCGATGGCCCGTCGCCGAGCCATTTGGCACGTGTTACATAATTCTCGGGGAATGAAAAGCTGATCCCCGCAAACTGCTGTGGACCGTTCAGTTCATAATGATATTCCAGACTCAGCCAGCCGGATGGGTACATCTTCCATCTGGCAAAACTCATGTTGCCTTCATACCTCGCTTCAACAACTGCTCCATCATCCTCATTCACAATTTTAATCTCTGACAGTTTACTGTTTCCGCCGGTGAGAACAGGTCCGTTGCCAAACATCATAAAGGACCTATTATTATATATCACCCTGATGATCTTTCCGGTCTTCTTGCTTAGTGTAACTGAAGTGCCGTTCCCCTTTAATGAGATAGTCGAATCAGCATCCTGAACTTCAACCTTGTTGTCTCCTGTAAGTGTGATGAATCCCTTTACAATTTCATCATTGCCTTTTATCTGCCACGTCCAGCTATATATTACGTTATTAAAAGGATCCCTGACAGTGAGAATCGCTGCATCATAGTTTTTCCAGTCGTCGGGCAGACTGACCCTCAGTTCTCCTTTTTCTCCTGGTTTAATATCCGGAGAAGGTAGCTTATGTTCCTCAGCATCATAGTAGCCGGGAAGCCAGTCGTTAGGCTTATAGTAATTTACCAGCCTTCCGGTAAATGAGCATTGTTTCAGATTCGTAAAATGAAACCTGTTTTCGACGGGGATCAATCCGTTAAAATCATGTTGCAGGTCAGTCATTAAAATATGCACCGGAGAAAAAATTTCCCTGATCGCAAAGAAGCTGCCCTCTTTCTCGCGATGTGGTCCCATGACGCCATCAGGGGCATTGACTCCGTCGGTATCAATATACCCGTTCATATCTGTTCTCGAAAGTCCTTCATCGACCATTGCCCACAGAAATCCTCCGGCAGATTTTTCTGATGTCCACATCAGCTCCCAGTAATCGTAAAGACCAGATCCACCTCCCCCATCATCCTGGCAATGAAGAAACTCAGTGGTCATATAGATCAGTGAATCTTTAAGGATATTCTGAAC
>JAPLEC010000442.1 GCA_026391515.1 Bacteroidia bacterium
TTTCCTGTGATAAAATATATTTTACCACTGTGTCAATTTGTGACCTTGAATGGGTAAAAGCACCATAACCCTTCTGCCATTCAAACTTAAATTTTGACAACCTTTTCCCTTTAATCCATGAATTAGATGATGTTTTAATTACTTCTACCAAATCTGGTATAAGTTGATTTACATTATATCCGATTAAGATATGCATATGGTCGGGCATTGAACCTATTGCCAGTATTATATGCCGATGATTTTGGACAATTCCTGTAATATACTTTTCCAATTCATTTTTCCATTCTTTTTTTATTAAGGCATCACGGTTTTTCACTGCAAATACCAAATGGAAATAACATTGGGTATAAGTATTTGCCATAGTGTTTAATAATTTAATTTTCGCAGAAACATGTCATAAAGATAGCTTGCAACTCCCAAATTCAAAAATAAATTTCCACTAATTGCAGGTTTCACAGGCTATTTTTAAAAAGTGCTTAAAACTGGAGAGAGACTGAACAATTATTAAAAACTGCATTCTGGAAAGAAAACTATGATTTAATAGCTCCTTTTCTTGTTTAAAATTGTCTGTTAAAATATTTTCTGATTTTATTTTACATACTTTTTAGTAACTTGCTGTTGAGTAAAAATTCAGATTTTATAAATGAATTTTAACTCAGGTTCTAATATTATTGAAGTATGAAAAACTTATTCCTGAAAATTATGGTATTTGCTGGTTTATTTGGTTTTTTTGGCTGCAAGGCTCCGATGGATCCTGCTAAATGGAACAAAAAACAGATCGATGCCTGGTTCGAAAAAGGTGAATGGCTTAACGGCTGGAAAGTAAAACCTGACCCGACCATCAATCGAAAAGAGCTTGCCATATCCTATTATAAGCATAAAGAAAGGTGGGACAAAGCTTTCTCCTTTCTGAAAGATAATGATCTGGCAACCATGGAAGTGAAACGATATGAAATTGACGGTGCTGACCTTTATGCACCTGTTAGTGAGTATATGTCTAAAAATGAAGAAGATGTGAGGTATGAGGCGCACCAGAAATATATCGACATTCAATATGTGGTCAGTGGAAAAGAGCTTATAGGTATTGCTCCAATGTCGCAGAAAAAAGAGATTCTGGAATCCTACAACGAAGCAAAAGATGTGATGTTCCTGAGCGTCAGCCAGATTAGTAATTATAAAGCAACTCCTGAAACCTTTTTTATATTTTTCCCTGATGATTTACATCGTCCGGGATTGAAAGATGGAGAAAGTACACCTGTGCGTAAGGTAGTTGTGAAGGTGAAGATTGACTGAGAACCAATACCCAACAGCCGGTAACCGTTAGCCCGTAACCGGGAATATCTATTCTGAAATCTGAAATATCAGGTTACTTCCCTGCATTATCTCTTCGTGCCTGAGATAATTTCTGTTGAATTTCTTACCATTCAAGGTTGCTGATTTTATATAGTAGCTCTTATCACCAAGACCGACGGATTTGCTGGTAAATAGCTTCCCGTCAGGTAGTTGTATCTTGATTTCTTCAAAGGCAGGTGTAGTAATAATATATTGTCCTGAACCGGGACAAACAGGATAAAAGCCAAGCATTGAGCAGACCAGCCATGCCGACATCTGTCCCGCATCTTCATTTCCGCTAAGTCCACCCGGACTAATCCCATATTCCTCCGAATTAATCTTATGTGTCCAGTATTGTGTTTTTGAAGGATCACCAGCCATTGCAAACATAAAGGGTGCCTGCTGGTCGGTTTCATTGCCATGCCAGTAATATCCGCCATCGAAGAATTCATTTAGTTTCTTAAGGAAAGATTCTCTGCCGCCCAAAAGCTTCATCAAACCAGGCACATCCTGAGGAACATACCATGTATATTGAAACGGTGTTCCTTCGCATATAAAGCTTGCTTTAACATTCGGATTAAAAGGTTCATACCATGAGCCATCCGAATGGCGCCCTCTGACATAACCTGTGCCGACATCAAAAACATTCCTGTAATTTCCTGATCTTTTTATCAGTTTCTTATAATCATCAGTTTTGCCAATTGCTTTAGCAACCCCGGCAAGAGCATAATCGTCTAACGCATATTCAAGCGTTCTTGAAACCTGTTCACGCCTGTGAAAAGCATCCCAAACGCTGTCTTCAAGAGGAATATAACCATATTTTAAATAACTCTCCAGAGCTCTTCTTCCCTTACCATCAGCATAATCTTCCCTTGCAGGAGTATCGAACGCATTCTGCCGCATATACCTGTACGCTTTTTCAATGTCAAAATTTTTGATTCCTTTAATGTAGGCATCTGATATCATTGTGCTTACATGATCGCCGATCATTGCAGCTGTGTAGCTTGCCCATGCCGGGAAAATTGGCATCCAGCCTCCCTGCTCTGCTTTAAGAACAAGTGATTTAACCATGTCCAGTGTCCTTGCCGGCTCAAGAATTGTCAGTAAAGGATGCAGTGCTCTGTACGTATCCCACATTGAGAAATCGTCATAGTATTCAAAACCTTCAGCTTTGTGGACGACACTGTCTTCTGCAAAGCCCTGGTAGCTGCCATCAACATCACTTGCAATGCGTGGCAGCTGGTAACAATGATATAAAGCAGTGTAAAATTTTATTTTGTCTTCTTCCGTTCCACCGCTGACAACAACTTTCCAGAGAGTCTGATTCCATGTTTGCTCAGTTTCCTGACGGAGCTTGCCAAAATTAAATTCGTCAACTTCTTTCAGCATATTATTCCGGGCTCCTTCAGCACTTGTAAATGATGTACCTATTATTGCCTGAATATTTTTTTCAGTATCAAAAGTGATTACCATATCCTGGCTGCTCAGATCAGCCTTTATCACAGAGAAAGGTTTGTCGAACACTAATACGAACCAGCCGCTGAATCCTGCCGACTGGCCTCTTCCCTGGTAAATACGGTGCACCGGATTATAACCAACTATTTGATTTTTTTGCGGATAGTACCATATTTTTCCCTGATTTTCATCACTATTTAATCGAAGGAATAAGCAGCTGAGCACTTTCCCCGGAAAAGTAAACCGCATCATCCCGGTCCGGACAGATGCAGTAAGTTCGACTTTGATGCCAAAATCATCAAGTAATATGCTGTAATATGATGGTGAAGATTTTTCATTTTCGTGACTGAAAGATGAAACAGGAGATTTTTTGATAGTATCGGGATGCATTGTGGTAAATGGCATCAATGTCAGGCTTCCATAATCCTGTGTACAGCTTCCGCTCATCCAGTGGCTTCCGCGGAAACCGGTAATGTATTTGTCATTATAATAATAAGGTGAAATACATTTGATTTCTGTTGTACGTGTCTCTGGCGTCCATTGGGTCATTCCAAACGGACGACCGACACCCGGGAAGGTTTGTCCTTTTTCTTCAGACGCAGCAACACTGTGATGCCGGTCGCTTACAGTAGTCGCAGGTGCGGTTCCAATCAACGGATCAACATATTTCAGTGGTGTCTGCGCAGCTGCACTAAGATGAAATAGTAATATGATAATAAGTTTGGAAAAGTTATTCATGAGGAGAGATCATTTATTGAACAATGTTAAATATAGATCATTTTGATCTCTATTGAATTCCGGTCAGCAAAAAAATTGTAATATTGGTATGTAACTTTAAAACCCGGCAAAATGAAAAAACTCCTGCTTCTTTTTGTTTTAACGATTATTTCCGGATTTATAAATCTGTATTCACAGCTTCCTTTCAATGAAAAAATTGACAGGGGTGTCGTGGCACTGACTATAGATGGTACACATGCATATATCGGATGGCGTTTATTGAAGGACGATCCAGCAGATATCTCTTTCAACGTTTACAGGAAAGAGGTTGGATCGGCTGATTATCAGAAAGTTAATAAGGAGAAGGTAAGTTCAGCGACTAATTTTATCGATGAGACAGTTAAGCCTGGAATGGCATATAGATACCAGATCAAAACAATAAAGAACGGTAAGGAGGAGGATGCACCCGGAGAAGGAACCGTCTTCATGCTTACTGAAAATAAACCCTATTATTCTATAAAACTTAATACTGATGCCAGGTTGAAGAGACTTGGTCTGGCAGACCTTAATGGAGACGGAGCATGGGATTTTGTAATTCAGTTCCCCGATTTTAATGTTGATCCGTATTACATGCCGGGTTACTGGCAAAGAAGTCCGGAACCCTACACGCTTCATGCATATACTTCGAAAGGACAATTCTTATGGAGCTACGAGATGGGCTGGTCAATCGAAACAGGCACATGGTACTCGCCATACATGGTGTACGATGTTGACGGTGACGGGTTTGCTGAGATTTATGCCAAAGCCGGTGAGGGTGATCCGCGGGAACCTGATGGTCATGTGCTGGAAGGACCCGAGTACCTGGTAAAAATTGATGGTATGACTGGGAAGATTATTCAGAAAACGGACTGGCTTTCAAAGGAAGGTTTCCTGAATAATTATAACTATGAAAGCCGGAATTTTCTGACTGTTGCTTATCTCGACGGTAAAACACCATCGCTGGTGATGCAACGTGGCACTTATACGATCATTAAAACAATGGCGCTCGATAAAAATCTGAATAAAGAGTGGTACTGGGAGAGTACCGGTGAATATGAAAAGTACAAGGGACAGGGTCAGCATGGCATAATGCAGGGCGATATTGATTTTGACGGAAAGGATGAGCTTATAATATGCACTTTTGCCCTTGACCATGATGGTAAACCAATCTGGTACACGGGACTCAGGCACAACGATGCAGGTTATCTGGCTGATATTGATCCTTCAAGGCCGGGGATGGAAATCTTTTACGGGATCGAAGCACGCTCTCCTAAAAATGGTGTTTGTCTTGTCGATGCTGCAACCGGTGAAATAATATGGGGCTTTGACGGACCTACAACTCACGTTCACAGCCAGGGTATGGTAGGGGATATTGATCCGGAATATCCGGGAATGGAGTGTTATGCAGGTGAAGCAAAAGGAGGAAACCAGTATTTTTTGTATAGTGCAGGAGGTAAAAGACTGTCTGATAAATCAATGGGCTCGCTGACTCCGAGGCCTGTCTGGTGGGATGCTGATGATCTGAAAGAAATTGAGATAAATAATTACCTGATCAAATATAAGGGAGATACACTTTTGAAAACCGAAGGAAAGATAGTAATGGTTGCCGATTTAATCGGTGACTGGAGGGAAGAGATTGTAACAAGCCTTCCGGGGGAGTTGAGGATTTACTCAACTAATATTCCTGCAAATACAAGAAAAGTATGTTTGATGCAGAACAGACAATACCGTCTGGGATTAGCTAACTCCACAATGGGATATTTCTATCCGCCGCAGCTTGGGATGGAGAAAAAACAGTAAAATAATACTGTCTTAATTATATAAATTGCTGATTAAGAGGGAGTAATATTAAAAATCTGAAAGAATATTGCTAATGGTGATGGGGAATATAATATTCGTGATAATAGATGCCGACAGCAATATAGTCAACAATATTCTTGGCAAAGTACATACTATGCAGTGAATCAACAAGTGTCCTTAGAGTTTTAAGTGCGGGACTGATCAATTCACTCAGGTTTACAGTTGTACCATCATCATATGTAAGCAGTATGTCCCTGTGGTGACAAATGGTTCCGGTACTATCACTTTCATCAACTATCTTTACAGCTGCTTTCTGCTGAAGAACGCCATCAAGAAATACCTGGATTGAATCAAATTCTGAACTTCTTACAATATCGACATTCCCGATCGTCAGAGTATATTGATGTTCACATTCCCTGCTGCATCTGCTCCCTATAAAAGTACGTGTTTCTTTTAACAATACCTGATCGCCATTACAGAGTGCAAAAGATGAAGTTGTTGTATCACCAGTCATGAATTCAACTGCAATGTTATATCCTTCAGTAAATGAGTACTTTGACAGATAAGAAAAATCATGATACATTTTGGCTGCTGATACAATTTCAAGTGAGCCGATATCTTCCTGGTCAAGGGTAAAACCTGCAGAAAGCTTGTAATCGTAACCGTGAAACCATGAATAATAGAAATGGTAGTCAGTTGCTGTTATAGTAAAATTGTTGGCAAGAGCTGAATCACTTTCATAGAAATTGTGCATGTATCGCGGATGGAGAACAAGTTTCTGAGGCATATTTACAATCATATTGTCGCTGATTCCGGTCTTTTTGAACAGCTTTCTCGGGAAAGGATTTTCGTGATAGAAAACTGTGTCCGGACTATAATCATAAATCCCGGCAATCATAGCGAGAGTGATGCTGTCATTAAAAGTGATTTCTGATTTTGAAAGATCTTCTGATACACAAAGAAGCTGGTACCCTTTTGTACTCGATATCTCAGCTACTGCGTTATTAATTTTTTCGACACTTGTCTCGATGGATTGTTTCAGAGATGTGCTTGTATCGAATTTGGAACAGCTCACAGCTGCCAGACCGATGACAACAGAAATAACTAAAATACTCTTTTTCATAAGTCAAAACATTATTGTTTCTACTCACAATTTCTAAACAAAGTTACGAATTCTTAAATTTTACCAATAATTTAAACCTTAAATATTCTGGTTTATTGTTTTTGCCTGATTGTTTTTTAATTCTATACTTAAGGAGTTAAAAACCAATAGCTTAAACTTTGTTTGTGGCTTAATACGATAAAGGTTTGGGGAGTAATGAAAGACAGAAGCTCTTTAAGTATCTGGATGGTACAAACACCCGGCAGGATAGGATTTCCAGGGAAATGACCTTTAAAAATATCATGATCCCTCTTCAGTTCTACCTGTATTGTTAATTTATTAACACTCTCTTTCTGAATGTTTTTGATAGTGTAAAGCTCATTCAGAAATTTCTGATCCGTTTTCATAAATCTTTGACAGATGAATGTTCAGTTTTAAATTGTAATGCGAAATATTGATGGAATCAATTTCTGCCCCGTCGGTACTGTAAAAACGCATATTAACTTTTTTCAGAAAAGTTCCGGTCTGTATCAATTCATCAACTTTATTTGTTTTCTTATTGATGAAACAATACCTGACTCCGTTATAATCCTTTGATTTAATGATAGTTCTTCCAGCATTCTTCTCCTGCATTGTTTTTACTTCTCTATTTTCCTGTATATTATTCAGCATGAGTCCAATGTCGTTCTTCAGCGTATTAATAATAGATTTTCTGTTGAGTTCATCCATGCAATAATGCACCTTGAAATCGCCATTCCTGAAAAATTCCATGTCGAAAATCTTTATTCCAACTTCGGTGATAAACAGGGTGCGATGACTATTCCCATTCAGCGGCTTAATAAGCATTAGTCCGCTGAAATGATTTGAGTAAATATCAATGTAAGATTGAAACAGGAAGCGATTTGTATCGCCCTGAAACCAGGAGAAAACATCTTTTCTGTTGTCGGCAGCTTCAGATACTGGTTTAAAATTGTTAAACAGGGAAAGTGAGCAGCCGCTTAACAGCAGAAGACAAAGGCTACTTAAAAATAAATTTTTCAAAAGGTATTTCTACGTTCAGTTTCTTGTTAAAGAAGTCAATTTTAGTATAATCTTCACCAGACTCAACCATTTTAAGGCGAGAAACCGTCAAATCGTTTTTATCAAAATAGATCTGCACCTCATTCAGCATTTGTTTCATTTTTTCAGCGCGAGGAACGAGCTTGACGTAATAGAGCTTGCTGCTCTCAAAATATTCGGTAGCATAATCTTTGTCATTCTTAAGAATATCACCCTGAATACATCCGCTGATAAACCTGTTCATCTCCTGAAACATCTTATTTGACTGGATGTCATATTGTTTCTGGTTTTTATCATCACGGGTATATAACTTATCATTTGCTATAATGATTAAATATTTATACGGCTCAAGGTATTCCCAGCGAATATTATTTTCTTTTTTAAAATAAAACTTACCTTTCGAAATTATCTTTTCGGATAAGACAACCAGGTTTTTCTCCTGGACAAAATTACTGGTAATTGAATTTGTTGATTCTGACATGGCAGTCAGCTTGCTCTTAAATGCCTCAATATCAGCCATCGGCTTGTAAGCTTCCTGGGCTGTGATGTAGCATGAAGAGAAAATAAATAACAATGTGATAATATATTTTGCTGATCTATTCATAAGCTTCTATACCTAAAAATTTATCAGGACATTCAAAGTGATATCCTTTTCCTTTTGCAAATTTGATGAATTTATCCAGAACTGCAACCGTGTGATTTTTTGTATCATGAAATAGAATAATGTCACCCGGCTTCACTCTGCCTGTCAACCTCTGATAAAGTAATTCCTCGTTTTTTATAACAGTATCTTTTGAGCGAAGGCCCCATCCGATGATATAATAGTTCATTTTTTTTAATGCTCCGGATAAGGGTGGATTTGTGATTCCATAAGGCGGCCGGAACAACTTTGTCTTTTTATTCAGGATTTTCCCGAGAATATCATCAGTTTTTTGCAACTCTGCAAACATCTTACCGGAGCTGAAAAGATCAAAAAAGAAATGGTGAGAATAACTATGGCTACCAATAATATGTCCTTCCTCATCTATTTTCTTAATCAGATCAGGATTTTCTTCAGCTTTATGTCCAACACAAAAAAATGCTGCTCTAATATTCTGCGCCTTTAAAACATCAAGTACAGCAGGTGTTATAGATTTATCCGGTCCGTCATCAAAAGTCAATGCAATTGTCTTATTATCCATTTTACCTTTGTACAAAACCTTGCAATAAAAGCCTGATCTAAAATCAATCGATCCATAAGCCAGCAAACCAGCTGTTGCAAGAATAATGCCAGCATACCACCATAAACTTATACGGATAAAATAATCAAGAATCAGAATTGAAATCAGCAACAGGAGAGATGCAATAATTATTTTCTTATATTTCAGCATGATGAAAGCACGATCACTGAATGGTTGACATTTCTTAAATTATTGTAAATCAGGATATTATTTATATCCTTTATCGGCTTTTCGTCAAGTCTCAAGACCGAGGGTACATTCTGTTCTTTAAGGATTCTGGA